>JAZGES010000101.1:0-13044 GCA_036478935.1 Thiotrichaceae bacterium | reverse complement strand
GAGACCTTTGCATGAAAGAATGATGAGAGTAAAAAGAGCGTAATTTTTCAGATTTTGTCAAAAAAGGAGGGGAATAGTTATTCTATTCGCCGAGTTTTTAGACAAAATATGGAGAATTTAAGCCTTTTTAATCCATCATATCTTTCGTGCAAAGGTCTCTTGCAAATAGATGCCTGTCAAGAAGCTACGCCAGCAGTGCTCTATTTGTAGTGTTGTTGCGGTGTTACTATGCTTTTTGATAGCACTTTCTATGATAAATATAACGCTAAACCCACACTATTAATAGGATTTAGTTGATATTTGTCATGTTAAAAAATACTCACTATGGGATATGCCACGCAACCTCCACTTATCCAAGGTGGCTATCTCATTGTTACTATTTACGTTATCGTCTGCCAATGACGACATTCAAGCCAACTTTCAGCCTATTTCTACTTTTAATACTCACCTCATTCACATCCGTTTTTGCTACCTCACCTGCTTTATTACTAGCCAAAACTTATGATAAAGAAGTGAATGTGCGAGATTATCTGATTAGCGAGAAGTATGACGGTGTGCGGGCG
This sequence comes from Thiotrichaceae bacterium, assembly GCA_036478935.1. Taxonomy (GTDB): domain Bacteria; phylum Pseudomonadota; class Gammaproteobacteria; order Thiotrichales; family Thiotrichaceae; genus HyVt-477. The sequence continues at coordinate 12,481 of JAZGES010000101.1, read as the reverse complement.
CTTTGGAACGGCAAACAGCTTATCTCTCGACAAGGCAATGTGTATCACGCACCAGATTGGTTTCTTGCTAATTTCCCTGAACAACGACTAGATGGTGAATTATGGATTGCCCGTGGTCACTTTGAAGAAGTAGTCAGTGCAGTTCGAAAAAATCAGCCTATTGATACTGAATGGAAGAAAGTCCGCTATATGGTGTTTGAATTTCCTGATGCGAAAGGCAGTTTTAGTGATCGACTGAACCAGTTAGAAACTTTATTAGCAGTGAAGCAAAGTCCTTACATCAAACTAATCAAACAGTTTCGTCTTAACAACCATGAAGAACTGATAAGTAAATTAAAGGAAATCACACGCAAGGGAGCCGAAGGCTTAATGATGCATCGTGCCGATGCGCAATATCATACTGGGCGCAGTGATGACTTGTTAAAAGTGAAGCAATATCAGGATGCAGAGGCAATCGTCATCAAGCACTTATCAGGCAAAGGAAAGTTTACAGATATGCTCGGCTCTTTGTTATTAGAGAGCGGCGATGGTAAACGCTTCAAAATCGGTAGCGGCTTTAGTAATAAACAACGGAATAGCCCTCCACCTATTGGCTCATTAGTTACCTACAAGTACTATGGCTTAACGAAAAATGGTATTCCTCGATTTGCTAGTTTTTTACGAGTTCGAGAACTTCCGAATTAAAGGGCTTCTTTATCCCCTTTCCTAAATCACGTAGTATCTTGACATGCAATCAATCGTCTCCATAAAAAACCTTTCCAAGATATACGACACGGGTCATCAAGCCCTTCATCAAGTAGACCTTGATATTGAACAGGGCGAAATTCTAGCTCTTCTCGGCCCCAATGGTGCTGGCAAAACCACGTTAATCTCTATTATCTGTGGCATTGTTTCCCCTACTACAGGCACGGTAAAGGTAGATGGCTTTGACATTATTAACGACTATCGACAATCTCGTGAACTCATTGGGCTTGTACCTCAAGAATTAACGCTAGGTGCCTTTGATACCGTATGGAATACCGTTAACTTTAGTCGAGGCCTGTTTGGTAAGCCTAAAAATCATGCCTACCTTGAGCAGCTCCTTAAAGATTTATCACTTTGGGATAAAAAGTACAGTGAGCTGCGCACTCTTTCTGGTGGCATGAAACGACGCGTATTAATTGCCAAAGCACTCTCTCACGAACCTAGAATTTTATTTTTAGATGAGCCAACCGCAGGGGTTGATGTAGAACTTCGTAAAGATATGTGGGCTATCGTTGAGCGTTTACGTGAGTCAGGAGTGACTATTATCCTAACTACGCATTACATTGAGGAAGCAGAAGAAATTGCTGACCGTGTGGGTGTCATCAGTAAAGGAGAATTATTGCTGGTTGAAGACAAACTAGATTTGATGCGGAAACTTGGCAAGAAGCAGTTAATTATTGAATTAAAAGATACTATCTCAGCGCTTCCCGAATCCTTGTCAAAGTATGATCTGGAACTCTCTGAAGAGGGAAATCAGCTAGTTTATACTTATGATACAAAAGGTGAAGGCACTGGCATCACCGCCTTATTACAAGCTATTAATAGTGAAGAAACACTGGCGTTTAAAGATCTGCAAACCACGCAAAGTTCTCTAGAAGATATTTTTGTCCATTTAGTCAGTAATGATAAAAGCGAAAATGGGGAGGATAAATAATATGAATATTTATGCCATCAAAGCCATCTACAAATTCGAGATGTTACGTGCATGGAAGACACTTTTTCAAAGCCTTGCCTCGCCCGTTATCTCAACTGCCCTTTATTTTGTGGTCTTTGGATCTGCCATTGGTTCTCGCATTGAAAGTATCGAAGGTGTTTCTTACGGTTTGTTTATTGTGCCTGGGCTTACGATGCTATCGGTACTCACGCAAAGTGTAGCTAATGCTTCTTTTGGTATTTTCTTTCCGAAATTTACCGGCAGTATTTATGAAGTGTTGTCTGCCCCTATTTCATCTTTTGAGATTTTAATTGGTTATGTGGGAGCAGCAGCCACTAAATCACTCATTATTGGCATCATCATTCTAGTGACTGCCAGCTTTTTTGTTGAGTTGAAAATTGCACATCCGATATGGATGGCTGCTTTTTTGATTCTGACCTGTATTTCATTTAGCCTGTTTGGTTTTATTATTGGTCTATGGGCAGGTAATTTTGAACGACTCCAAATCATTCCCATGCTGGTTATTACGCCTTTAGTATTTCTTGGTGGTAGTTTTTATTCTGTGAGCATGTTGCCACCTTTTTGGCAAACAGTGACGCTGTTTAACCCTGTCTTGTATTTAGTCAGTGGCTTTCGTTGGAGCTTCTTTGAGGTATCTGATGTAAGTGTGGGCATCAGCCTCACTATGATTGTGGTGTTTTTAGTGGTTTGTTTGGGGATTGTTAGTTGGATGTTTAAAACGGGTTATCGTTTAAAGCAGTAGCTTGAACTATTAGTCGTCCCAAAGTATTTACATGTACTTTTAGCACGTTCGAAATAAGTAGCTCGTCATTCTGGTAAATACCAGAATCCATCTGTGAGCTGGCACTATGCTTCAGCGATGGATACCGGCATCTGCCGGTATGACGGCTCTGAGGCTTGATTAGAATTTAACTGCAAATACTTTTGAGATAATTAATCTTACTTATTCCACAAACAACGCCCGCCTGCTTCTTTTATCGCTGCTAATCGCTCTTCATGAGCACTTATTTCACCCTCACTAGCACGAACCACCTTTAAGGCTGGGCGATCTTTGGCAAGTCGCTTGATATCAGACCGATGCTCACCTTGCCCTCCCTTGTCATCCTCGCCTCCTAACGTGAGGTTCTTTTGCCCACCTGTCATAGCCAAATAAACATCAGCAAGAATCTGCGAGTCTAATAAAGCCCCGTGTAGCTCACGATGCTGGTTGTTCACATCTAGGCGCTTACATAAAGCATCTAAGCTATTTCGCTGACCGGGGTATTCATCCCGTGCCATAACGAGGGTATCCAAAATTTCACAATGATCTTCTAGCTTTCCCCATTTGGAATTTACTAGTTTCAATTCGTTGTTAATGAAACCCACATCAAAAGGTGCATTATGGATAATCAGCTCAGCACCTTTTACGTATTCCATGAACTCATCAACCACCGTACTAAACAGGGGCTTATCTGCAAGAAACTCTGGCGTTATGCCGTGAACAGCTTGTGCTTCTTCATCAATTTTTCTTTGGGGTTGTAGATATTGATGGTAATCGTTATTCGTAACCCGTCGTTTGACCATCTCCACACAACCGATTTCGATCATGCGATGGCCTTCTTTTGGGTCTAAGCCTGTGGTTTCTGTATCTAGTACTATTTGTCGTGCCATTCTTCTTTGTCTCTTTGATTCTTACTTTATACTTTATACTTTCTTTTCATCAATGGCTTTATTCGCCAATTCATCTACACGGTCATTTTCCGCATGACCACTATGTCCTTTTACCCAATTCCATTGCACGGTATGTTTATCCGCAGCCTCATCCAAACGTTGCCATAATTCTTTATTTTTCACTGGTTTTCTTTGTGCAGTTTTCCAGCCTTTTTGTTTCCAACCGTGAATCCACTTGGTTATACCTTGACGGACATATTGCGAGTCGGTGGTTAGCACTACATCACAAGGTCGTTTTAATTCTTCTAATCCTCGAATAGCCGCCATTAACTCCATTTTATTATTAGTGGAGTCGGCTTCATAGCCGTAGAGCTCCTTTTCAGTCCCACCATACCGCAACAATGCTCCCCATCCACCAGGCCCGGGGTTTCCTCTACATGCCCCATCGGTATAAACCTCGACTACCTGCTTATCATTATTATTTTCGGTCACGTGTTTGGGTGCTCCTAGGTATAGAGGGTGTAGAAGGTGTCGTATTAATAGCAACTTTTGAAGGTAAAACGCTAGCTTCCCATTTGGGTTTGCGAACAATGCCTCCCATCACCTGCTTTTGAGCATAGATAATGTAGAGGTTGCCAAAAATGGGCCAGTATAAACTACCCCATTCTTCCATTTTTTCGAAGCGATCAAATAATTTACCTTTCATGAAAGCTGGCCTGAAACTCGCATAGGATATCTTATTGATCTTCCAATCTAATAGAGAGAGCCAGTCTCGGACTCGGCTAACTCCATAAAGCTGAGGTCTACGTGTCGTTTCTTTGGAGACACAAAATGATCCACGGCTATGCCAAAAAGCCAGAGGATTAAAGCCTATAAAAACACAATGTCCATCGGCGACTAATACGCGATCGATCTCACGTAATACTTGATGAGGATCGGATGAACACTCTAGTACATGGCTCGCTACTACTAAGTCAATGCTATCAAAATCAAGCGGTAGCGCCTCCATATCTGCCTTGATAGTCGCCGTTTTGGCATGCCGCCCTAATGAAAAGCGAGTGTCTACTCTCGATCCATCAAGAAAATGATGTGAATCTAATAGCGCACCCGATTCCAAAGCAAAATAACCAAATATTTCGGCAATATTTTCATTTATTTTTTCATCTAACTTTTGTAACGCAAACTGCCCTGCAGGTGTTTGATACCAAGCGGAGCAGGCTGCATATAGATGTTTCTTCTCGTCTTCTTCAGAGACCACTCGTAAAAAATCCTTGTAATCAATATTCAATTGTTGCATATTTCGGCAAGATAAATTGAATTGCGCTATAGATAATAACGAATAATAAAGCGCTGTTCTAAATAATAAAAAATATAATAAGGGCTTACAATGAAACCAACCGCTTTGAAACTGGTACTTTCTACCAGCTTGATCCTACTTGCTATATCAGCATGTACACATGATCCCATAAAAGCTGCCATACCTGCTGCTGCGAATGTAACTTATGATCACTCACAGCGCGCGAAAATAAATAAGCAAAAGTATATCAACCAATACCAGCAAGCTTATATTCGAACTCAAAATAACACCAAACGACAAAACACGGCGACTTATCGTAAACAAGCAGCTAACCAATCAGCCATCCGCCCCGCAAACTACAATCCTGCAGGACAACAGGCTAGCTATCAAAAAGTAGCTTATAACCCACAGCGCAAGCTAAAAAACACTTGGCAGCAAGTACACCAAGGTTATAAGTTAGGTAATTACAATCATCAACCAAAGGTACGTCGTTACGTTAAGTCATATGCACGTATGCCTAAGCGCATGACTACTCTAAGTCACCGTTCATCTCCTTATCTTCCTACTATTATAGCTGAAGTAAATCGTCGTGGAATGCCAACTGAAATTGCCCTGCTACCCTTTGTAGAAAGCGCATTTAATACTAAAGCTTATTCTCCAGCGCATGCCGCAGGACTTTGGCAATTTATACCGGGTACTGCACGACGTTATGGCTTACCTGTGTCCAAGCGTTACGATGCTCGTTACAACTTTAAACTATCTACCAATGCAGCCCTTAGTTATTTGCAAGATCTCAACAAGCAGTTTAAGGGTGATTGGCTATTATCATTGGCCGCGTACAACTGTGGCGAAGCACGAGTACACCGCGAGATTGCCAAGAATCGTAAGCTAGGTCGACCGACCGACTTCTGGCATCTTCGTCTACCTAAAGAAACTCGTAATTATGTTCCTCGCCTTTTAGCTTTTAAAGAAGTGTATGGAAATCCACGTGCTTATGGAATACCCATTGCCTACATACCTTCGAATCCTAAGTATGGCCGTGTTCGCTATACGCCGCCATCAAAAAATAGAGTGGCTAAGAAGTACAAGAAAAAGTCAAAATACAAGACCAGTAAGCGTAACAAAAAAATAATTACTCATCGAGTTAGATCAGGTGAAACGTTATACCGAATTGCAAAAAAATACCGTACCAGTGTTAGAAAAATCATGCGTATTAATGGCCTGAAATCCACTAAAATTAGAGTAGGTAAGCGATTGAAGGTCGCAACTACAAAAAGGCGCAGCTACGGCTAAGAGACAATGATATGGATAATCAGCAGTTACGTACTCGGATAAAGAAACAAAGAGCTGCCCTGACAGATAATGAGATTAAACATAAGTCTGACCTCATTGCCAATCAATTGCATGCCTCTACTCAATTTATTGAAGCCAAGCACGTTGCTTATTACTTACCTGTCTCAGGTGAAGCTGATCCGACATCATTGTTCACGGGAAAGACTGATAAAAAAGAACTGTACTTACCTGTACTCAAACAAGCGGGAGCTACTGGACTACATTTTATTAAAGTACATAAGGCTACTCTATTTGAAACAAATAAATACGGAATACAGGAACCTGTAGGGACTTCAAATGATTTAATCGAAGCAGAAGAGCTAGACCTTGTCATTGCGCCCTTAGTGAGCTTTGATCGACAGGGTAACCGTGTCGGAATGGGGGGTGGTTTTTATGACAGAACGTTTGCATTCAAGCAATCCTTACCGATTAGAAAACCACTATTGATTGGTTACGCATATGATTTTCAATGCTCGGATACACTTACCCCCGAGTCTTGGGATGTAAAACTAGATGGGGTAGTGACAGAGAGTGGCTTAACACTCTTTTAAGAAGACCTAGAAGAATGTCCTAACAATAAATATTGAAATAAGTATAAATAATAATAAAAATAATGGAGAGAACAATGCAACTTGAAGACCCAAAGACATTACCCAAAGAAGATAAAGACCTACCCGTACTAGACCTTGATGATATGGAAGAACTTGATCTAAGTAGCGATAAAGAATTTGAATCTATTGAAATGAAATCTGGTAAGGGGAAAAACCGCATCATTCGTAAAAGCATTGAAGATATTCTAGAAGAGCGCGCATTACGACGTCAGCTTTCTGATGTGTTTGATGAGGATATTCTTCTTGATTGATGCTTTACAAGAAAATGTATTTAAACAAGAAGGGCGACATAGGCCCTTCTTGTTTTGATCCTATGTTAGTTGAGAATCCGACTTAGCTTTCTTTAGAGCCATGATTTTTTTCTGATAGCGTGATTGCACCATATCAACCAACACCATAATAACAATAACTAAATAGAAGGTTGTTTTACTTAGTGGCTCAACAGGGTAACCAAATAATTTCAGGTGTGCGATATGCCCCCCTTCAGAAATCAACATGACGCCCACCAAGAATAGAATAAATAAACCAACTACTTCATACATTCTATTTTTCTGTAAGAAAGCAGTTACGCCATCTGCCATCCAAATCATTAGCAAACCACCAATAACAATGGCCGTCGCCATTACATAATAATTATCACTAAGCGCCATAGCACTCAAAATAGAGTCAAACGAGAACACCACATTCATCAACACAATCCAGAATAAAGCCATACCATAAGACCTAGGCTTGCGTTCCAAGTGCGCATCTTCTTCAAGGGAAAGCATATGACTGATCTCTTTCACTGCGGTATAGAGAATAAATATTCCCCCTATCAAAACGACAAGGCTATGTAAGTTGAAATGCCCTTCAATAAAGCCCTTCCAGTTAATTCCAAACAAAGTATTCTGAAAAAGAGTTAATACCTTCATCACAACATAGAGCAAAATAATGCGTAGCACTACCGCTATCCCAATACCCATCTTGCGAAGTTTCGCTTGTTTCTCAGGAGCTACTCTTTTGGATTCCAGTGAGATATACAGGAGGTTATCGAAGCCCAGAACAGCTTGTAGCATAACTAGCAAAGCTAGGGTAAATAAGTTCTCAATATTAAGAAGTGCTTCCATTTTTGTACTCTAATTGTTGGTAAAAGGATGAGAAGAGAACCTACCTAGTGTTTGACCAACTGTCAATAATCCACAGCCAGCAATAAGCTAACCAATAAATAGTGGCTTGTTTCTTGACTACAAAAAGAGAAGTATTAACTGAGAAGCAGTTTTATGTTGGAGGTTGAGCTTGGAGGACGAAGGTTTTGCTGAATAGCAATTTAGTGCGACTATTTATGAAAATAGCTTTGAAGAATAAACACTGGCTGCATAATAAATAATGAGCCAATGTTTACATGGAAAGTTACTGAGGAGTAACGTTTTCAGCCTGTAGACCTTTCTGTCCATCAGTTACTTCCATTGTAACTTTTTGACCATCTTGTAGGGTCTTACGGCCCGTACCATTGATTGCTGTATGGTGAACAAATACATCGTTTCCACCTTCTTGCTCGATGAAACCAAAACCTTTCTCATCGTTGAACCACTTAACGGTTCCATTTATTACATCTGACATAATTTTCTCTTGGTATTGCTGATAAATATCGGCGTTACATTAAACATGCCGTTATTCAGGGAAATATAATTGAAGACTTAAGAGGGAATTCGGGAGGATGAAACTTTCAGAAAGTACCTAGTGAATAGAAAACAAATGATGATCTACGGTAAAACTAGGGGATTCAGCCTTGTGAAAACGACTTATGTCTTAATGGGTACTTCCTAAATATAACTAGCGAAATTTGATTTAATTAGTATCGCTTACACGACAAAAAAATAAATCAACTCACATTATATACAAATTCAAGATTTTGTATAGCACTTATTATTGTGCATATACCCCAATACAACACATTAGCCTACTAATAAATTTAAACATCTTCTTAAAATTAAGAAAAAGCAATAATGCATTTATTACTTCAAAGACTTCTTAACAACCGGATGAATACGTTTATGCATATCACGAAAAACTTTTGGACTAGCAGCAACAATATCACCCGATTCCATATGCTTATCGCCTCCAAACATATCGCTTACCAAGCCACCTGCTTCTTGTACTAATAACACACCAGCCGCAATGTCCCACTGATTTAGACCAAACTCCCAAAAGCCATCATAGCGCCCTGCGGCAACGTAAGCTAAATCCAATGCTGCTGAACCTGGCCTTCTAATCCCTGCTGTATCTGGAACTAAAGCTTTTAGTGTTTCAAGATACAAGTCCATATCTTGATTGGCTTTGTAAGGTATTCCCGTCACCAACAATGCATTTTCAATAGAACGACGTGGAGTAACCCGTAATCGCTTATTATTTAGCATCGCACCTTGACCACGAGATGCAGTAAACAAATCACCATTGGCAGGGTTGTAAATAACGGACTGGTAGAGTTTCTTATCTCGCGTTAATGCTATTGAGACAGCATACTGAGGGATGCCATAGAGATAATTCGTGGTGCCATCCAGTGGATCAATAATCCACTCAAAAGAGGAATCTCCCTCATGCTTTCCTGACTCTTCAGCCAGTATCGCGTGGTCACGGTAGGCATATTTGATGGTATCAATGATCGCTTCTTCAGCCATCTTATCGACTTGGCTAACGAAATCACTTTGTTCTTTTTCTTGGACGTCTAGCTGATCCACACGATCTGAATAGCGAGAAATAATATCGCCAGCTTTACGGGCAGCGGTGACAGCTGTATTGAGCATCGGGTGCATAAATATTCGTATCCAGAAAATGTTAAGATCATTTGGCTCAATAATAACTTACTTTATCGAGCACCTTAAAACCGCGAAGGATAGCAGATAATGAGCCTCAACAATATACGCATTGTACTGATGAATACATCTCACCCAGGAAATATAGGCTCCGCTGCCCGAGCAATGTTAACCATGGGCTTAACTGATTTATATCTCGTAAACCCTATTCATTTTCCCGATGAACAGGCTAACACGATGGCATCAGGTGCAGATTCAGTATTGGAAAAGGCGACCGTAGTAACCGAGCTACAAGATGCCATTGCAGATTGTCATACAGTGATTGGCACGAGCGCACGTGATCAACGCTCTATTCAGTGGCCATTGATGGATGCTAGAGAATGTGGTGAGTTTGTAGCCGCACGGTCTAGCCATAGCAAAATAGCTATTGTATTTGGTCGTGAAAGCTCAGGTCTCACCAATGAAGAATTGGAGCAGTGTCAGTTTCTGGTTTCAATACCTGTCAATGCTAACTTCAGCTCTTTAAATATTGCTTCAGCGGTTCAAGTGCTTAGTTACGAATGTGCAGTAGCACTAAAGAGTCATCAACAGAAAAGAAGCTATCAACAAGAAACTCAACAATCAGAAAAGCAGCCAGAACTTGTCACTACCCAAGGCATGGATAGCTTCTATCAGCACCTTGAAACCACCTTAATAGATCTGCGATACCTTGACCCAGAAAAGCCACGCTTAATTATGCGAAAACTGCGTAGCATCTATGGACGCATGCAACTTAGTGCAGCGGAGCTTAAATTATTACGAGGGATTTTATCAGCGGCTCAAGGGCGTAAGTTTATGCCAAGAGAGCAGCGACACAATAATAATTTAAGCAGTACTCAAATAAAGTAGCGTTCAAAGTGCAAGAGATCTTTAGTAATAGACTTTGCACGAAAGATAGAATGATAAAAAATGACTCAAATAAACATATCCACTAATTTCTTAATGAAGTGATCAATAACTGGCTCAATCATCGTTTGTCCTCCGGGGATTGTTTTAATTTGGTCGTAGAAAACCTCCATCTCTGGAATCTTTGCATTAACTAAGGACTCAGGATTAAATAAGATGCGAACTTGACGCAGAATTTTTGCTTCAGATTAAATGATCGCAATAGGCGCATAGCAGGGCTACGCAACGATTTGGGATCAGTTAAGCTGGAGCAAAAAGACAAGTTAAGTTCCGTAAGTTATTTACTCCTGAGTCCTTAGCAAAGATAGGCACATGGATGTACCGTATTAGGGTAATGCAGGAGCAATTACCGAGGGGTTAGGGAGATTTGAAAGGTAAGAAATAAATACAGAAGTATCAGTATATTGCCGACCTTGTTAAATCCCCCTCAATCCCCCTTCAAAAAGGGGGAGGCTAAAACGAATACTTTCACAGCCTCATTCGCAGGTATGAGGTCAGTATTTATTCAAGTTCCTTACCTCCTTATCAGGCGAGGTTAAGGAGACTGGGAATAAAACGAACAGGGGAAAATAAGGTAAGTAAAATGATAGTAACAAAAGCAAATTCACGTAACGTCTTATTCCAAATGCTGATTTTCGTATTAGCAGTGGCAATATTATTATTAATGCAAAAAAAGACATTGTTAGATCTCTATTCATCCGGAGATGCCTCACGCATGGGTCTCATGCTCAACGGCTTTATTCTTGCCTTATTTCTTTTTGGTTTGATAAGAATAGTCGTAGTTTTATTAGGCTATGCTCGAGAGCAAGAAGTGTTGAGTCGGCTTGCAGAGAATTTAAAAAACAATGTTCCTCGACCTGTAGCCAATCTTCCTGAAAATTCGTTAGCAGTGAAACGCTACGAACAAATTCGTTGGGTCAATCAACACAATGCGCCTGTCAATCAAGGAGCGATGGCAGCAAGCTTGAATTCAAGTGAAAGTTCGCGGCTTACATTGATTCGGTTTGTGCATAATATTCTAATACTTACGGGCGTATTCGGTACAGTTGTGTCGCTTTCAATCGCATTGGTTGGCGCATCTGGCTTGTTGGATTCCCCCGAAGGAATGCACAATATGAGTACAATCATTGGCGGCATGTCGACGGCGCTAAGTACCACGATCACAGCTATCCTTACTTTTATCGTTTATGCTTACTTCTTCCTCCGTTTGAATGATGTGAAAATACGCTTGTTAAGCAGTATCGAAGATGTGACGAGTTTATATATCCTTCCACGAATCACGCATACAGAACAGTCCCTTATTAGAGATGTAGCCAAGTTAACAGTTGCACTTCGGCAGGCTGCAGAACGTATGAGTGAGGTTGAGCATAACTTCATTGGGGCGGGTGAAAGCCTACAAGCAGCGGTGGATGCATTGCATGGACAAGTCGATACGGTTGGTGCAGAAATGCAAGAGATAAAAACACTAGTCCGTGCCGGATTCCGTCTGCCTCCCAGCTCTAACCCTAACCCTAACAACAAGCCAAACAAACTTCAGCAGTCGGTAAGTCGTGATGAATAGTATTGGTTTTCCTAATACGGATATCTATAGCGATCATGAACAGGCTGGTGATGAGAGTTTTTGGCCGGCGTTTACCGATATTATGATGGTCATCGTCATGACTTTTTTGCTGATTACTGTAGCGGTAATTCTCAATAATTGGCAATTGATCAACAATCTTAAAGCCAGTGTTGAAGCAGAGCGGCAAGCTATGTCAAAGGCACAAACTGCTTTGCAAGTAGTGCAAACTAAAGCAAAAGAAAATGAGACACTTGAAGAGCGGTTAGCGAGAGTGGAAGAATTGTTAAGTACTCGTACATTGAGGCTGCAACATGCACGTCAGCAGCAGCAGCAAACACAACAAGCGCTTAACACTAGTCAGCAAGAAGTAGAGGCTGCTCAAGCCGCTTTTCAAAATCTAGAGCAAAAGAATACTGAGAGTGTAGAAAAGTTGGCAAGTGTTCAGCAATCACTGGATGAACAAAGCCAGCAAGTAACTACTCTCCAAAAAGAGAAAGATGAAAGTATTTTATCAGCACAGCAAGCTGAAGTTAGTGTAGTCAATATTCAGCAAACATTAGATGAGCTAAAACAAGCCGCGCTGAAGTTACAAGA
>JAZGES010000100.1:0-2051 GCA_036478935.1 Thiotrichaceae bacterium | reverse complement strand
TTCATACTACTTTTAACGACTTTACACTTTCTATGAATTGCGCTATCCTATTGAATATAAAAAGTTTAAGATAGTACGCAGTTGTGTGAGGTGTTCTTGGCTCGATCTTTTAATGCGATGGTCGAGCGTTCGAATCGCTCACGACCCACTTTTATAAGTAATAAATCAAGTAGTTAAAAGTATTTTAAGCTTTGCTAACTGTGTCCTAAAGCAGGTGACTACAGCGATAACTACTGAAGTTAGGCAGTTGCTTCCAAAGAGGACGCACAGATGCAAAATTTTCATATTCACAAAGCTGTACTCAACAAGGGTGATACATGCTAGTGCACTGTTATCACCAATTCCTGTAGAACAGTCATAACCAAAACTTTCAGACAGAAATCTGATGCAAAAGGTTATGCTTCAACACCCCCTTTCCCCTGAATGAGATCAAACTTTATATTTTGGTGCTAGCACACATTTCTCACCAGTTGGTGAGATGATCGCTCAGCTATTTGGATTCACTATGAATAATATTTCTTGTGGATTCAAAGTGCAAGCGAGGGCTCGTCAGGCTGGTGAGAAATGTGGGCTAGGAGGGGAGGCTGTCCGAGAATAGAAGCCGTAGCGAGGGAAAGCGGTTTTGAGTCCATTTTTTCGATTAAATGAGACGAATACTTGCTGTATTGAACGACTTTAATCGGAAAAATGGGCCAAAATCCGCTTTTCCGCAGTAGGCTTTCTATTCTCGGACTGCTCCTAGATAATAACGGAACCATTAGAGTTAGGCTTTCTGCCTGACTCTCCACAATATATCACGCACACAAGATGTTGATTTTCATGTGCGAAGAGTATACGTTCCTAAGTTCATAGATAGAATACTCAAAGACTATGTCGCTTTCTGGTAATTATATTGATAAATATATTTACCATATCCATATCCATATCCGTATCTTGATGATGACGCTGATAAGTCATTAAATACCACACCTTTTATATCGACCTCGTTCTGCTTTAATCGCTTTACACTTTGTTGTAGTTCTTTTAATGGATGTTCGCCCGCTTTGACTACCATCAATGTTGCACTAGCAATGCGCCCAATAATACAGGCGTCAGTGACTGCTAATATTGGCGGCGAATCAATAATAATTTGATCATATTGTTCACTGAGGCTTTCAAGTAGCACTCCAAAGCGTTCGTGTAATAATAATTCTGAAGGATTTGGTGGAATTGCACCGGTGGGGATAAAATCAATATTAACAGCCTTTATTGTATGGATCGCTTCAGCTGGTGTTATCGCATTTGAAATCAAATCCGATAGTCCATTTTCCCGCTTTAAGCCAAGGGTATTATGAATAAAACCTTTGCGTAAATCTGCATCAATCAATAATATCTTCTTTCCGGCATTTGCTAATACAATTGCCAAATTTGTTGAAACAAAAGTCTTTCCAACACTCGGACTTGGACCAGTAATCATGATAATGTTGTTTTTTGCTTCAAGGAATGCAAAATGCAGGGTAGTGCGAAGGCTACGTAAACTTTCAATTGCCAAATCTTCGCTATTTTCTACCGCGAGTATGGCAACAGAGTCAGTAATCTTGTTTTTGTCTTTCAGTTGACCATCTAGCTTTTCTTGCAGCTCGCTATGAGGTATCGTGGCATAAACGGGTATACTGAGATGTTTTTCTATGATGTCCGGATCTTCTACGCCTTGATGCAAGATTTTACGAATATAGGCTATAGCCAAGCCTGTTATAAGTCCCAAAATAAGTGCTACTGCGACAATTTTGGCTTTGTTGGGTTTAATTGGAACGGTTGGTAATACTGCATAATCAATGACCCTTACATCTCCAACTGTACCGGCCTTGGCGACTTTTAAAGTTTGTGAATTATTGAGTAGAGTTGTGTATAACTCTGTATTGACCTGAACATCTCGGGATAACCGTAAGATAACTTGTTGAGTTTCTGGTAATTCTGCAATTTTTTTATTATGCGAATTTAACTGAACGCGAAGTCTGCTAATTTGTTTATCAATGGTAACAACTGATGGGTGTGAAGGAGTAAAGCTACGG
>JAZGES010000099.1:0-6254 GCA_036478935.1 Thiotrichaceae bacterium | reverse complement strand
TTTCAACAGATCAAGACATCCCTGCTGATATCATTGGCTATGAAGAGTCTAGTGTAGAAGATAAAAACATGATCGAACCTATTCTGTCCGAGATAGATTTAAAGGATAGAAATTCTATTTTATTTTTCGGTACACAAGCTCAAGAGGATATGAGCACTATTTCTGAGAATATGCTGGAAGGTGTAAAGAACAAAGATTTAGGTAATGCCAGCAAGTCGTTAAATGAAATCGTAGTTGCTATTAAAGGTTTCGATATAGATCAGCTTAACCCAAGCCGCAAACCCGGCTTTCTTGATCGTTTATTTGGAAAAGCTAAACCCGTTGCTGAATTTCTCAGTAAATATGATGATGTTCGTAAGCAGATCAACGTCATCACAGATAATTTAGAAGATCATAAGACTCAACTTCTAACCGATATTATTTCCTTGGATAAGCTGTATGAAGCTAACCTTGATTACTTCCATAAACTTGAACTGTATATAGCAGCGGGTGAGGAAAAGATTGAGCAGCTCAATACATCCATTCTTCCTGCTATGACCGAGAAAGCAAAAGAAAATGCTGATGACATGCTACTCGCACAAGAACTCAGAGATACTCGAAGTGCCAGAGATGATTTGGATCGTCGAGTTCATGACCTACGTTTAACACGCCAAGTTGCCATGCAAAGCCTTCCTAGTATTAGAATGGTGCAGGAAAACGATAAATCATTGATAACCAAAATTAATTCAACCTTAATTAACACGGTTCCTTTGTGGAAAAATCAGCTAGCACAAGCCGTTACCATCTTCCGAATGAGTGATGCCGCTGATTCTGTCAAAAAAGCTACCGACTTGACCAATGAGCTGCTTGAATCTAATGCAACAAATTTACAGCAAGGAAATAAAGTCGTACGTGAACAAATTGAACGCGGTATTTTCGATATCGAATCAGTACGTAAAGCTAACGATTCTCTTATCACTACTATCAACGATAGCTTACAAATCGCAGAAGAAGGTCGCGTGGCCCGACATAAAGCGGTTGCAGAATTAACAGAAATGGAAACTGAATTACACGAATCTATGATTGCTGCTAAAGCGCGAGCAGAGAAAGACGCTGAAAAAATTGAACATAAACAAGGAGAGGCTTAGTCATGGGTTTATTTGAAAAACTATTTGGTGAATTCGTTGATATTATTGAATGGACGGATGACAGCCATGACACTCTCATCTACCGTTTTGATCGATATGGCAACGAGATCAAATACGGTGCGAAACTAACCGTACGCGAATCACAAGTTGCAGTTTTCGTAAATGAAGGTGAGATTGCAGATGTAATTGAACCAGGCATGTATGAACTGGAAACCAAAAATCTACCCATCTTATCCACTATTCAGCATTGGGATCATGGGTTGCAAAGCCCATTTAAAGCGGAAGTCTACTTTTGTAATACCACTCAGTTTGTCGACTTAAAATGGGGAACAAAAAACCCTATTATGATTCGGGATGAAGAATTTGGCGGAGTTCGCTTACGCGCATTTGGCACCTACGCCATCCGCATTAAAGACCCAGTTACTTTCATCAAAGAAATTGCAGGAACAGACGGCCATTTCACCGTGGATGAAGTTAGTGATCAGTTACGTAATCTTATCATTTCTCGTTTCACCAATATTGCTGGCAGTTCGAAGATTCCTATCCTTGATCTCGCTGCTAATTATGATCAATTGGGTGCCTACCTGACAGAAACAATCTCTCCAGAATTTGAAGAGTATGGCTTAGAGCTAACTAAAGTATTAATTGAAAACATCTCCTTGCCTTCAAGTGTTGAAGAAGCACTAGATAAACGCACTAGTATGGGTATGGTCGGAGACCTTGATCAATATATCAAATTCCAATCTGCAGAATCTTTAGGTAGTGGAGGAAGTGCCTCAGGTGCGATGGATATGGGGATGGGGTTCGCAATGGCCAATAAAATGGCAGACTCCTTAAATACACCTTCTTCTAACCAAGATAAAGCTTCTGCTCCTGCAACACCCCCACCTCTAACACCTGCTCAGACGCCATGGCATGTTGCTATTGATGATAAAGCTACAGGGCCTCATGATGCTGATACTATCAGAGATTTAATAAAACGAGGAAAGCTCACTTCTGAATCTTTGGTTTGGACAGAAGGCATGTCTGATTGGGAAGCAGCTGAGACGATTGAAGATATCAAGAAACTCATTCCGCCCTCGCTTTAGTTAAACGAAGATCGACCTTACTTGTCCAGAAGTCGTTAATGGCTTTCTTAACGAACCTCTGAACAAGTATCTACTCATACTTTCACAGCCAGAGGCTTACCTGTGCAGTAGCTGTAGCTGTATCCCATTCAACCACTTGCTGTTCCAAAGCAAGTCATACTAATCTTTATAAATTTATGCGTATTATAAATTGTGAAATCTTTAACTTAAGCCATTGCCGACAAGTTATATCTTTGGGAGATACTCCTATGGGCATCTCTAAGTGAAAGTAGAGCACTATTCATCGGATGCATCAGATAATAAGCCAGCACAAAACCACTTCCCTTGTGGTCAATGTGGTGCAGAATTAGAGTTCGAACCGGGCACTGACCACCTAAAGTGCAAGTACTGTGGGCACACTAATATCATTGAAGTTGAATGGTTGCCTATACAAGAATACGATTTCCATTCAGCACTTCGCGAACTTGATGAACTAAAACTAAAGCCTGAACGAGTTATCTCCATACTAAATTGCCCTTCTTGTGGTGCTAAATTTAGCCTTAGACCTAATGAACATGCAGGAAGCTGTCCATTTTGTAGTGCACCTGCAGTTGTCAGTACTGAGAATGCTCGGTTCATCCACCCAGAATCCCTGTTGCCCTTTATTATTAGAAATAAGCAAGCACAGGAAATTTTTAATAACTGGATAAGCAGTCGCTGGTTTGCGCCTTCTGCATTAAAAGACAAATCTAAGCGAGATGAAAAACTCACTGGTATTTACCTCCCTTATTGGACTTACGATAGTGATACCGACACCCGTTATCAGGGCATGCGAGGGATCATCTATTATGACCGACAAGTCTATACTGCTTTTGTAAACGGCAGGCCTGTTCGACAGGTTCGTAATGTGCCTCGAGTACGTTGGATTCCTGTATCTGGCGACGTGTCTTTACATTTTGATGATGTACTAATAGGTGCCACTAAAACCTTGCCACGAACTATTATCGACAATTTACACCCATGGGATCTTGAAAACCTAGTCCCTTATACTGAAGAATACTTAAGCGGATTCCGTAGCGAGATATATCAAATCACACTAGATCAAGGTTTTGAACAAGCCCGAAGCCGAATGGATGCAATTATCACTGGTAGAATACACCAAGATATCGGTGGAGATCAGCAACGTATCTCAGCAAAAAACACTCAGCATTACGACACTACTTTTAAGCATTTGTTGCTACCTGTCTGGTCAGCAGCCTTTAAATATAAAAAGAAAACTTATCGATTTGTTATTAACGGGAGAAATGGCCAAATACAAGGAGAACGCCCATATAGTGTGACAAAGATCACTCTATCGGTTCTATTTGTGATTACCTTATTAGTCGGTATGATGTATTTCATGAATGACGCTGGTATGTTCAATTCTATGACAAACGATCAATATTACTTCCCTCCGGTATATGAATATGGCTTCTAAGCTTCCGTATAAAACTATTATTTTACTTGTAAATTTAGCTGTGTTTACAACTGCTTGTACCGCTACGAGAACGACTACGAGTACACAGAAAAAACCTAAACCTTCTGTCACAAATTACCCTGAAGCAACGCCTGTTAAAATTAAAAAGGCAGTGGTCAGAGTACAAAAACCTACTGCCAAGCCTAATTACAATGCATTTGGAAATCGTTTATCTTCAGCTGCAAAGGAGCGTACAAAACATCATGTGGTTTATGATGGTAGATATATCAAATTAGGTTATCCGTGGGGTGATGTGCCGTCAAATATTGGAGTATGCACCGATGTTGTCATACGTAGTTATCGTCGATTAGGGATAGATCTGCAACAACAAGTGCATAAAGACATGACAACCAACTTCAATGCTTATCCAAACCTTTCTAAGTGGCAGTTAAAAGGACCTGATGCAAATATTGACCATCGTCGTGTTTATAATCTTCGAGCCTTTTTTCAAAGACATGGGCAATCATTACCCGTCTCTAACAATCCAAGCCATTTTAAACCTGGCGACTTAGTTACGTGGCAAGTAGGTCCTGGGCAAGGTCATATAGGGGTAGTAGTAAATCAACGTTCGAAACAAGATCCAAGACGCTATCTTGTAGTACACAATATTGCCGAAGGCCCTAAAATGGAAGATGTCTTATTCCGCTTTAGAATGTCAGGGCACTATCGATATTCCGGCAATATGAAATATTACCGTCCAACTCAGTATGCAAAAGCGAGTACTAATGCTCGCTCTGTATCATTACCCGGGATTGGGACTATTCCAGCTGAGTTACTTCGTTAATTTTCCTAGTAATCAAATTAACAGACATAGAAAAGGGAGCTTAATAGCTCCCTTTTTTTTGCAATTTGTATCTGTAGAAAACCCTGATCAAACTCAATCAGAGTTTTCAAAAAATACTAAACAGTATCAAGACCTGCAAAAATACTATCTTTAATGCTATCAACAGTACCAATACCATTGATTTCAACATAGGCAGGAGAGTTATCTTCACCAGAATTTGACCAGTCTGTGTAGTACTTGATCAGTGGTTCAGTCTGCTCATGATAAATATCCAAACGAGCTTTAACTGTATCTTCCTGATCATCTTCACGTTGAATCAAGTCTTCACCTGTTTCATTGTCTTTACCTTCAACTTTTGGTGGGTTGAAAACGATATGGTAAGTACGGCCTGAAGCAAGGTGAACACGACGGCCACCCATGCGCTTGATGATTTCAGCATCATCGACATCAATTTCAACTACAGCATCAATTTCAACGCCCTGCTCTTTCAATGAGTCAGCTTGTGCCAATGTACGTGGGAATCCGTCAAACAAGAAACCATTTTCACAATCTGCTTCAGCAGTACGCTCTTTTACCAAACCAAGAATAATTTCATCAGATACTAAACCACCAGCGTCCATTACTTTCTTAGCTTCAATACCTAAAGGAGTTCCTGCTTTTACAGCAGCTCGTAACATATCACCAGTAGAAATTTGAGGGATTCCATACTTTTCAGTAATAAAACTCGCTTGAGTACCTTTACCAGCACCAGGACCACCTAATAAAATGACTTTCATGTACTTCTCCTATTTGTGAATATGTTGTGAGTATGTTTTCTTCAGATTTAAAGTGGCGCTAGTATATGATAATTATTAACCCTAAGGTACCTCTATTAGCACCTTAGTTATTGACCCACCTCTAACCCACCTATGCATTTATAAAAATCAATCTTAGATCTGAATTTGAGTTCAAGTATTAGGTTTGAATCCAATAATGCATAAAAGCCATACCCAAAAAATAATGCCATCTCAATTTATCAAAATTTTGAGTTTCAGCTAGACTTAAATATTTACACGCCTTAAGGGACTGTTAAAGGCTTATTTGATAGGGTTTTAGATAGGATATTTGATGTCGTGGCATTTTGAATTGGTCGGACGGCAAGCCTACACTTAGGATTATAAACTACCTTAGTTACAGAAACTTATGAATAGTTAAGTTACATAAATACCAGCATTTATACCAGCTTTTGAAATTGACGCTATTTAAATAACAATAACCTACACGGCATAAATAAGCACCCTACCCCAAACAAAGTATAGCCCCGACAATGCGAGGCTCTCATGATGGAAAAGATAATTTAACTTCCAGATTCAGGCTTTAGTTTCTTACGTTCATCTTCCCTGACTTCTTTTTCAAATTGCTTGATATGTCTCATCAAGCTTTCAGCAAGTCGGTTTAGTCTTGATTGCTTTTTCATGCTGTAGCCCCTTTTATTTCTTTCTGAATTTTGTAGATGGTACTCATACCAAGATTCATTTCTTCTGATATTGCTTTCTTAGTTGACCCTGATTTTAACATAGTCATTACCTGCGTCTTAATTTCATCTGTAAGCTTTGGTCTACCTAAATGTTTACCAGATGCTTTAGCTTTAGCAATGCCATCTGCTTGACGTTCTTTTATTAGCTCCCTTTCGAACTCAGCAACACTGGATAAGATACCCATCATCAAGCGACCTTGTGAGCTATTCGTATCTAAGCCCATATTCAATATTTTTAGGCTTG
>JAZGES010000098.1:0-2381 GCA_036478935.1 Thiotrichaceae bacterium | reverse complement strand
AGGGGCAGAGGGGCATATGAGGATCATAGAAATTGATCCATGCAGATATCAACCGAAAGAGCTTTCTTAGATAACAAACATCAGCTGCTTGAGTTCAGTAATGTTAACTTTGGCAATACTTGCCATCTTGTCCCTATCTAGCACTTTCAAACTTTTATTCTTACATTCAATCAAACCCTGCTTTCTCAAACCTTGATAAACACGGTTAACATGTATAGCAGTGAGACCTAACGCATCACCAATGTCTTCTTGAGTAACGGGAAATGGAATATAGCCATCTGTGTAGTCATTGGTCGACGATTGTCTGAGATAAAGAGTTAACAATAAATAAGCAACTTTGGTTTCCGCAGAATGGCTGGCAATAGTCGTAAGTGTTGCATGACAACGCTCCATCACTAATTCATTAATGGAACTGATTGCAAAAGCTAACTCGGGTAATTCAGCAATAGTGTTTCGAAAACCATCGGTAGGAAAAGCACAAAGTGTGACATCTGAGATAGCAACGGCTGAGTGATCAAGAATGCTATTTTTATTCGCCTTGTAGCAAAGTAAATCACCCGGCAGTGAAAAAGTAATAATTTGCCGACTGCCATCTTCTAAAATTTTGAATAAGGCAACCCAACCTTCGTATACCGTAAATGTTTTACTGGGTTTATCACCTTCGTGGTATAGATACTCGCCCACACTGTATTTCATTTGTGATGTTCGTAGTGAACGTGCTTTATCTAGGTGCTTTGTTTCTAATTCTCCAAATAAGGCAGACTTACGAATATGACAATCTTTACAGCACGGCAGATTTTTTGTAATTAGATTCATAATTTATTGGGGGTCACTGCTTACTCGTTAAGGAATTAATTGAAGGCATACCATTGTATACGCGATTTCGCAGTAAGGGTAAAGATGATAATTGAATATCGAAGGCAAAGGAACTGTAACTTATTGTTGTTTATATTAAAGGGTTCCCTGCAATCATATCTACGTTAAATTCACTTATTTCTGAAAGCTTAGCCTCATCAATAATTCGCAGCTTTCGATGATGGCATTCGATTAAGCCTTCGCTTGCAAACTGCCGTAATACACGATTCACATGTACATTCGTTAAGCCCACCGCATCACCTATGTCTTCTTGAGTAAGAGGGAAGACGATAGTATTGGTCTCAGCATCAAAGTCATGAGCCATTTGTTTTTGAGTACGATGAAACAGCTCTAATAACAAAAAGGCAATACTTTCATGAGAGTCTTTTCTACTACCAAACGTTTGATGATATTGGCATAGACTCATATCTCTAGACTCCATTGACGCGAGTCGTAATGCCAAAATGGGCTGCTCTTCAAACATTTCTTTCAAAGTTGCACGAGGAAAGCCACAAACAATTGATTCATTAAGTGCTATTGCTGAGTGTGAAATAACACCATTCGCATCTGCTTGAAAACCAAGAAAGTCTCCTGGCAACGCAAATCGATTTATTTGTCTCTTGCCACTATTTGAACTTTGATACAACGCCATCCATCCATCATATAGCGTATAGACGTAATCTGGTCTTGAGCCTTCAAGGTATAACTTAGTTTTAGCCGGAACTACAAATTGATGCTCTCTATACTTTTGTGTCCACTCCAACCGTTCTTTTGGAACACCCTGAAATAAAGCCATATTTCGGATAGGGCATTGATTACAATCTGTATGCGGTTGCTTACGGATTCGGATGGATTTTTTGATCACTGAATATCCCTAAATTGCTTAGCGCTAAAGCCAAATTCGGCTTAATTCTAGTATAGTTGAAGTGAGGGTTAAAAAAATAAACCTAGATCAATATACTATGATAATTAGAAAGGTTTTATCTGCTTCCAGAGACTAGTCTCCAGAATATGTCATAGAATAGATTTAATGACCTTCTCTAATAATCCGCTCACAGCCTCTTTCTTTATCAACCTTCAATAATTCCACAGGCACAAAAAGAACAGCAGGGTCAATTCCGTCCATCTGCTGCTCTTCTTCCATGAAGTAGCCTTTTACCTTCATATAAACATCATCATCTTCTGCCACGCCTTGCTCTAAATACGCTTCTTCCAGTTCTTTACCAATCCCCACTTCTGAAACATAGTATTTAACACGTTCTTTGCATACAAAGAACTCCGCGATGCCATGGTAATACCTGTATTCACCTGTGAATTTAGTAATATCCTGACCTTTGTGTTCACTGCACGACCCTAACAAGAGGACTACAGCACCAATTAATAAAGATTTATTCATAGCTCACAATAGTATTAATAATTGCGAAAGTCCGTTCAGTTGTTACAGAAAACTGATTAGAATCGCAGTGAATCAAATGGTAGCTCGTCATTCTGGCGGAGGCCAGAATCTATGTTACCGCTGGCACTAT
>JAZGES010000097.1:0-3306 GCA_036478935.1 Thiotrichaceae bacterium | reverse complement strand
AATCCAATGCCGGATTGCGGCGCGTGCTTTGCCGGTAACTACAAAATTTAACCATGAGGGGTGAGGTGATGAGGTTTCCTTTGTTATGATTTCTACAGTGGCACCATCATGAAGTTGGGTGTTTAGTGGGACTTTGCGTCCATCAATACGAGCAGCAACACAGTGTTGTCCAATATCTGTATGAATAGCGTATGCAAAGTCGACGGGTGTGGCACCAGTCCTGAGAATTTTTGAGTCACCACCGGGGGTCATTACATAGACTTCGCGCAGAAAAAAGTCTGCTTTCATATCTTCTAGGAAGTCTTCAGGGTTTTCTGTTGCCTCTTGAATTTCTTTAACTTGAGCAAGCCAAGTGGAAAGCCGTCGCTGAGCCATGTCGACTCGATGTTGCTCATTCAAATAGGGGAAGCGCCATTGTGCCGCAATACCAAACTGGGCTACTTGATGCATTTCTCTGCTTTGAATTTGAACTTGAATAAGATCCTGGTTCTTAGTAACTACGGATGTTTGTAATGCTTGGAAGCCATAGACTTTGGGAACTGAGATAAAATCTTTTAACTCTCCTACTTTAGGAACATAGAGTTGATGGACAACGCCCAGTGCACGGTAACAGTCTGAAGAGTTTTTAGTTAAGATGCGGATGTCATAAGAAATGTCGCTACGATTAAAAGTAATAGGAACACGGCGGCGCTTTTCCTTTTCATAGAGTCGATATAAATTTTTCTCTCGATGGAACACAGTACTCGAGGTGATTCCTTCATTCTCAAGAGCATTTTGGATGTTAGCTAGCACCGCTGAATACGTTTCTTCTTTTTGTGTTAGACAGCTATCCCACCATTTTTCAATAATCTGGCTTCGGTAGGGGTACAGGCTTCTGAATGCACGCATTTGTAGCTTATGACGTAGTGCATTCATTCCCATGCGTCTAGCTAGTGGAGCATGAATTTCTAATGTTTCTTTGGCGATTCTTCTTTGTTTATCCGGGCGCATAGCACCAAGGGTGCTAACGTTGTGTAACCGATCCGCTAATTTAATTAATACGACGCGGTAGTCTTTCGTCATTGCCTGAATCATTTTCTGAAAGCTGGCAATACTTGCTTCGTGCTTGTTTTTAAACCCCGAGGTGGATAGCTTGGTTACACCTTCAACCAAATCAGCTACGGTTGCGCCAAATTGGTCGGCTATATCATCATATGAGAAATCAGTATCTTCGATAACATCATGAAGTAAGGCTGCACAGATTGAGTCTGCATCAAGATGTAAATCTGCAAGTATTCCAGCAACTTCAAGGGGGTGGGTGACGTAAGGCTCACCTGATTTTCGTACCACGCCATCGTGAGCTTCGGCTGCTAACATGAAGGCGCGGTAAACTTTTTTTGAATCCTCTTCTGGCATATATCGTTCTGTAAGCCGACATAAGTCAACCATACGAAACGTAACATTGGATTCAATGGGGGAGGGGGTTGTGCTATCTGGCGCTTTCGTAGCAGCCATTTTTAGCTTCCTTTTTAAAGTATTAATGATGGCTGCTGTCTTTTTGGATGCTTTTTTGACAGTGCCTAAAGCTTGCACTCTTAACTGGCTTGAGTGTGGGAGTGAAAGCTATTGATTTCCGTTCCTTGGTGTTTAAATAGTTTTAGCTAACGTGATGGTGGTGCTAAAACTCACAAGTGTTATACACATATAGCACAATGTGTATGCACTTACTGTCTATCTATTGGTAAGTATTAGCTGTCCCAAAAGTATTTACATGAATTTAGGGACAGTTCTGAATAAGAAGCTCGTCATTCTGGTGAATACCAGAATCCATCTGTGAACTGGCACTATGCTTCAGCGATGGATACCGGCATCCGCCGGTATGACGGTTCGGCAAAATTATTGTCAAACCTGACTGTAAATACTTTTAGGGCGATTAATAATAACAATGTTTAAAGTTACTAAGCACTCTCTTCTATATCATAGCTATCATTAGTACTCGCTGTTTCTGTTGCGTTTTCAGCTATTTCACGTAATGCGATTACCGTTGATTTATCATTTTCTTCATCAACTAAGGGTATAGCTCCTTGAGCGATTGAACGAGCGCGTTTTGATGCTTCTAACACTAGAGTAAATCGGCTGGTAGTATTCTCTAAACAGTCTTCTACAGTAACTCTGGCCATGTGTCTTTCCTAAATAAAATTGTAATAAGGGAGATTATATCGGCATTGCTATTAAAAAACAGATTTATTACGGTAAAGTCTTTATCTGAGTGTGTGATGTTTGTCTATTGTCACAATTATTTGTAGTTACAGGCTAGTTATCTTATTTGCGATAATCTATTATTCTTTCCTACCTTCTCAAACAGATACACATAAACTATGTTGGCAACTCGTTATAAAGGTGAAAAAGACTATTACCACGGCAAAAACGAATGTATTGGTGTTTTGCTGGTTAACCTAGGTACTCCTGATCAACCAGAGACTACATCGGTAAAGCGTTATCTTGCTGAATTCTTATCAGACCCTAGGGTTGTTGAGATACCCAAAATTGTTTGGTTAGCTTTGTTGCATGGCGTGATTTTGCGTCGTCGCTCACCCCAAACAGCTAAGCTGTATCGTTCTATCTGGATGCAAGAAGGCTCTCCTTTAATGGTGTATTCACGTCGAATATCCGATGCGCTTATAGCGGTTGCAAAACGACGTTTCCCCGGGCCACTAAAAATCGAATTAGCCATGCGCTACGGAAAGCCTAGCATTGAAGAAGGCTTGAATAAGCTACGACAACAAGGAGCACGTCGGTTGTTGGTGCTGCCGTTATACCCTCAATATTCTGCAACTACGACGGCCACTGCGTTTGATGCGATTAGTAAGGAGTTACGTACTTGGCGTTGGATTCCTGAATTACGCACAATAAATCAATATCATGATGATAACGGATATATAAAAGCACTAGCTATAAGTATTGAAGAGCATTGGCGAGAGAATGGGCGTGCTGATAACTCAAAGGGTCTTTTAGTGATGTCATTTCATGGGCTGCCACAGCGTAACTTGCAGCAAGGCGATCCTTATTTCTGTCAATGTCACAAGACAGCTCGGTTACTGGCTGATGAATTAAAGCTTGCGGATGATCAATGGAAAATCACCTTCCAGTCTCGGTTTGGTAAGGCGCAATGGGTGCAACCGTATACCGATAAAACGCTTGAGGAGTTAGCAAAACAAGGGATTGAACGAGTTGATGTGATTTGCCCCGGGTTTCCTGCCGATTGTTTGGAAACGCTTGAGGAAATGAATGTCGAAAACAGAGAGACATTTCTTGAGGCGGGGGGAA
>JAZGES010000096.1:0-2398 GCA_036478935.1 Thiotrichaceae bacterium | reverse complement strand
CTCCCTTAGAAGCTGGCAAACCATCACCAGAAGGCATCCATCAAGACGGTGCAGATTATGTTTTCATTATGCTGTTAGATCGTGAGAATGTATCTGGTGCGAGTAATACAATCCATAATAAATCGGGTGGTGTGATTTATGAAGCTACGCTCAAACAATCAGGTGAAGCCATACTAATTGATGATAAACGCCACTGGCATGGTGTGAGTAAAGTGTTGCAGGATGACAAAAACCTTGAATCTCATCGAGATGTATTGGTTCTAACTTTTCATAAAGAAGCGTAGCTACTACTGTTTAGTAGAAGCCACTTAGGGAAGATGATCCCTTTCTTAGGAAATAAGCACACAGCCCACTGGTGAATACAAAAACTCATCTGTGAACTGGTCGCGATTGGTAACTCCTTAGATGATTTGACTAAAAATAACCAACATTACTTCCCTTCATGATAAATATGCCATGAGTAATATGCCTGCTGTAGTTCCTTCCAAAAGGACGTAGGTAGTTTATAGCGATTATAGCTTCTCTTATTCGCATCTTGGTAGAGATCGGAAAGTGAGCTTTGTAAACTAGGTGCTAATGTTTCCCAAGCAAGGTTAAGTCGCTTAGGTTTTGCTAATAAGTTTGCAGCTTCCATTGCTTCAACCAAATCCTGAATCCCTCGTGTTCGCTCTGTTAGATTATTGGTCGATGATGGGATAATGAGAGAGTATCCCCAAAAGTTACGATGAACATGACTTCTTAGATCACCTAAAAATAATTCTTCATTAGCTACCTGTCCCATGGTGGAAATATTCTCAACATCCATATATTTACCACTAAATGATTTTAATCCCCAGTGACGTTTCCTATTTTCCAAACCATCAGCTAAACCAACAATAAAAATAAATAGATCAATAAGACCGCCTAACAACAAGGGCGCATAATCAAGAGGAGTTATTTTGGTAGCATCAGCTTCTACTTGTGTTTTTTTAGTAAATAGCTTGTCAAGAATATGCTCAGGAAAAACGGCTTTTGGTAATTGCATAAACACCGTTAAAGCACGGCTTAGCACCTCACGATCACTATTAGGATCAAACAGCACTACATCTTGTACCACCGGCATAGCGCCCACTTGTTTAACGATGGCCGTGCCTTTGATATCAATATTTTCATCAGGACAAGCAATGGCATAACCTAATCCATCTTTACCATCGGTTTTACGTTTATTGTACATATGATCGCGTAACGTAGCCGTTAAGTTTAGGACCTTGCCACTAGCTTTATAGCGATTTAGTTTTTGAACAATTTTATTCATTTGGTTTTGAATATCATCTGTCTTGTTTTTTTGCTCGGCATAGGTTTTAACCAAGTTTTCCAACTTTCGGATATCAGTTGATACACCATCGTATAAATCCGTGATGTCGGAAGACAATGCGGTAAATATTTTAGCTTCCTTATCACGATAACGACTTCTGGGGCCAGAGTTGGGAGGTGACATATAACCACAGGTACCGCCACGCTGGCGCTCCTCTTCTGCACGACGGCGAGAATAGTTCGCCAAATTCTCAGTATCATTTCGAATTTGAAGGAAAGAGTCTTGATAGTCGAAAGCCGATTTTTTTATTTGATTGAGCTGACTTGAGAAGTTATCAAAAGCATAACTATCAGCTCGAAACAGGTTGTAATAAAAGCTATAACTAAAAAAGACACTAACGCCCATTGTGACTAGGTAGACCACCAACCATAACAACTTAATAACCAGTCTGCTATGCAGCATTTCATATAAAGAAAATAACAGCATGCCTTGTAATACGGTTACAAAAAGGAATAAAACAACGATGAAAACAGTAGGAGTTTGAGAAAAACTACCGTATGAGAAGCGGATTAGACCTTCATAGGTGGTATAAAAAGAGATAGAGGACAGGATAAGTAAAAATAGTAAGATAAAAGCATGAGGTTTATTAGACAGCAAATAGGTTAACCAACCAGGTGTTGATTTTTGTGTATTTGTACTTTCTTGAAACTGCGTATCCATAGCAAAGCCCATAGTCCTGAATTTTAATTATTTTCTATTAAATCAGGGACAAATGCTAGTGTGGTTTTTTTACTACACCCTATAGTTAGAATAGGATGTTCAGTGTATTGGAAGTGAGACTTCAGTCTTACCAATGCCAGTTCGTAGTAAGTACTTCCAGGACTGAAGTCCCACTTCCAAGAGCAATAACACCAACGTAGTACCTCAAAGTACTGGAGTATTATTGCAATACAGACAAGTCAGCAATTTTAAGGAAAGTATTACGTAACTGGTTAAGCAAAGCTAAACGATTATCACGTAAGCTCTCGTCTTCAGCCATTACCATCACTTGATCAAAAAACTGATCAACGGGGCCACGTAAACTAACTAGGGCTTTTAAGGCTG
>JAZGES010000095.1:0-2893 GCA_036478935.1 Thiotrichaceae bacterium | reverse complement strand
GTTTGCCCCGAAGACACGTTGAAGTTCGAGTTACGAAACCGAATTCACGTTAACAAGAAATTATCTGAAGAATTATCAAGTACCACCACTAGTACCAACAATAACGATTTATTAACCAGTTATAAATCATAAGGAGAACCACATGAAAATCAAAATACTCGTAGCCGGTCTTATCTGTATTTGCAGTAGTGCACTCACAGCTGATGCTATTGATCAAGTGAACATGGGAATAGGGGAGGATAATGTATTCTCTGATGCGACACCTGAGACCTTTAGTTATCCAAAGGAAAAAGCAGGGAAAAGTGAGTTGCTTCCCGTTGCCTATTCGACGGTACCTCCGCAAGTACCTCATGCTATTGAAAAATATTTGCCAATCACAGCAGAGACTAATGATTGTACAGACTGTCATGATAAGCAGGATAAAATAGGTAAAGCTGAGAAAAAAACAGGTAACAAGGTTCCTATGCCTCAAAATCATTACGGTGGATTTAAAGGAGAGGGTGATAAGGAGGAGGTTTCAGGGTCACGTTATACGTGTACGCAGTGCCATGTTCCACTCTCCGGAGCTAAGCCACTGGTTGAGAATACTTACTCTAAGTAACGTTCTCAAAGTAGCGTTCTCAAAGTAACTATCTCTTCAAGATGTAGTGATATTAATGGTTCCATAAGTATTGGCATATGTTTATGGAACCGAGTTTTCAGTCAAGCCTAACGGCGTGGAAGTTCGTGCGCCATTATCTACAACTTCCTTAAGCTCGATTCTCAGTAACTTTTCAGTAAAAATATTTCCATCCTCCCTTCTTTGTACTATTATTAACCAAGTCTCGGATCTTTTCTGGGGCTAGGGGCTACAATAAAAATTCCAAAGGTATAACTTTCCTTAGCTATATCCTAGCTACACTCTAGCTATGTTTCTCTTTTTATCCCCGTGTGCTTACTGTTGAAAGTTAGCGCGTAGTCGAGCTTGGGCTGAGCTAGATTTTGCGCGTATAGAGCTTTATAAATAAAAATAATAATTGGGGTATCTCATGGGGAAGATCATTACATTCGTAATGTTGCTGTTTATAACTAATGTTTCATTGAGTGTAGGATCTGCTCAAGCTAGTACTGAATTCAAATTAGATATTGATGGCGATGGACAAGTAGAACCGCTAACAGATGGTTTGTTAGTTTTACGATACCTATTCGGTTTCACCAGCGATACGCTTATCGAAGGTGCGACGCAAACTACATGTACTCGTTGTGCCGCACCAGAAATCCAATCTTATATATCATCAGGAGTTGACAGCCTTCTACTAGATATCGATGCCGATGGGACGGTAGCGCCATTAACTGATGGCTTATTAATCCTCCGCTACTTGTTCGGTTTTAGTGGAAGCACACTCATTTCACAAGCAGTTCAGCAAGAGGGCAGTCGCACTGAGGCTGATGAAATTGAGGCTTATCTTGCTACTCTGGTTGAAGGAGTAAACATTAATGAAAATTCACCTGTTTTCAACTCGGTTAGTGACCAGACTGTTGTTGCAGGAGAAGTGCTAAATGTAACGATATCAGCAACAGATGCTGATGGTGATCCATTGAGCTTTAGTAGTACCACATTACCAACCTACGCTACTTTACAAGATAATGGGGATAACACCGCAACACTTAGGCTGGCTCCGCAAGTTAATAATGTAGGTATTGACACTATTGCGATAGAAGTAACAGATGGATTTAATGTGCCTGTTAGTCAGTCTATTGGAGTTACGATTACTAATGTGATTAATGAGGTCACTTTAGATATTTCAGTGAATGCTTCATCAGATGACGCTGAAGAATTTAGTAATGGAAGTATCAAACTAGCCAGTGGCGACATCGAATTAGTGAATGCTCAGGAAGCAGGAAACCAAACCGTAGGTATCCGCTTTACCGGTATTCAATTACCGGTGAGCGCCATAGTCAGCAAAGCCTATCTACAGTTTAAAGTGGATGAAGTCAGTAGTGATAGTGCAGAGCTAATAGTTTATGGCGAAGCAAGCATCAACCCTGTTACGTTTGCCTCTGCTAGCAATAACATTAGCAGCCGGAATTTGACCGCAGCTAATACTCGATGGATACCTGCTGGCTGGTTTACTGTAGGAGATCAGTCTGTAGCGCAACGCAGTAGTGATATTAGTAATATTATTCAGGAATTGATTACCCAGTCAGGTTGGGATAATGGTCAGTCGATGGTCTTTATCATTAAGGGAAGTGGTAGACGCACTGCTGAATCTTTTGACGGCGACTCTGTAGGTGCCCCTACTTTGCATATCGAATATAGCGACGATGGCAATCCCCCTCCGGTAGCACAATTTACTACTACACCCATATCAGGCGACGTACCTTTAGAGGTCGCTTTTGATGGATCAGGTTCTAGCGATAATACCCCTTTAACTCGTTACACTTGGGACTTTGGTGATGGCACGACGACATCAACTAGCATATCAAATACCACTCATACCTACACCACTGCGGGCAGCTACACGGTAAGTCTAACTGTCACGGATGAAGGTGACAAAAGTGACACCAGTACACAAACAGACGCTATAACAGCTACTACTCCATCTGAGGTAGTAATAAACGAAATACTGGCTAAAAACGATACCGGACTTACCGATGGCAATGGGTTGCGCCATGACTGGATAGAACTTCATAATCAGGGTGGCAGTGCGGCTGATATTAGTGGCTGGTGTCTCACCGATAAAGAAGCAGAGCCTCAGCAATGGTGCTTCCCTGAAAGTGTCAGCTTAGCTGCCGGAGCCTATCTCATTGTTTACGCAAGTAAGCTTAGTGCGCCAGATATCACCAGTGGTGAATATCATGCTCAACTAAAACTTAAAAATAGTGGCGAGTATCTGGCACTGTTAAAAGCAGA
>JAZGES010000094.1:0-5774 GCA_036478935.1 Thiotrichaceae bacterium | reverse complement strand
GACAGTTTCTCAGCGTGATCCTGAGTCTGGTGAGTACACAATGGAAAAAGCGCCGCTTTATCATTTAATTGATGATGGCGACACTGAAGAAGCATAGTTAATATTGCCCTGCTTAATGCAGGGCAATATTACAATGTATAAAGACCAATAATTTATTATTGGTCTTTTTTATTAGCCTAAGCATATTTTTATGTTGGTTTACTGGGTTAATAAAAAAGATCACTTATAGTGTAAATGAAGAGAGTTGGAGTAACGGATGAATATCATAGAAAAAACGGATGAAGAGCTTTTTGAGATTGCCAAACCTTGGTGGGACAATTTGATTAAATACTCTAATAATAAAAACTATCTAATGTTTATCAAGAATTTTGCACACGCTTTGCGTGAAGGTGCGAATGAGATGGAGTTAGGCAAGCAATTCGCTCGAAGTGATCTAGCACACAACCTATCTACTGAGTATGATATCTTGGGCACTATTCGGCGTGGAGAGCATGTCACTATCGTTATTAGACAGAAACATAAAAAGAAGGAAGGAGATTGGTTAGGTCGATTAGTCTTAGGCTATGAAGATGGTGAAGTAAAAATCTTTAGTGTTTCGCTATTCTAGACGCGGCCGAGATACTGGCTTCACGTATACCCCCTATTTGAACTATTATCGAAGCACATACCCAACCAGAAATGAAAGACGTTCTAAATGAAAGACACTATAAAAGAAAATAAGCTTGTCGAGCTAAAGTATCAGATCGTTGATAAAAATTCAGACGATATTTACCTCGAAATTGAATACCCTATCGCCTACCTACATGGTGCCGATGATATTTTATCGCCTGAAGTTGCGGGTGCATTACTAGGCCACACAGCAGGCGATATCATTGATGTCCCTGTTGACTGTGACAAGCTATACGGACAAAGAGATGAATCTCTAGTTTTCACTGACCTTATCGAAAATGTCCCTGAGCAATACAGAGAAGTCGGCACAACTATTGTTATGGAAGGTGAAAAAGGACAGTCTAAAAACTTTCTCGTTACCCGTATAGATGATAAGACATTAACGGTTGATGGCAACAACCCATTATGTGGCAGAGAAGTCTTGTTCAAATTAGAAGTATTATCAGTGCGCGATGCAACAGATGAAGAAATTGAAGAAGGCGGCCCAATTGGAGTAGAACCAGACTTAAATGAAATCCTCAAATAACTATATTTTTTATCCAGAGAACCCATCTCTTGAGCTGGCCATTAAGCGCTATAAAGATATTGCCCCAGCAGCAAACACCCCAAAAAAAGATGAAACTACTAACAGTAGTTCTTTTCACTATAGCCATATTCTGGGAAGCATTAACCAACAAAAATTTAGCATAGAAGTACTGCAAAGTGCCAGAAAGTCCTTTGATAGCGCATTGCTTGAGTTAGATGATGAACAGACGTCAGCAACCAAAGCTGACCTACTAGAAAGCCTTGGTAGCGTACTCGTTGCACTTGGGTTGCATCAAAACGACATTGAGCTATTAACACTATCCATTGATACGTTAAATAGAGCGCTTGCAGAACGCAGTGAAAAAGACACCCCAAAAGTCTGGGCAACCACGCAGAATAACCTGGCTTATGCTATGCAGGTGCTTGGCGAATATGACAATAAATCTAAATGGCTAAAAGAAGCAGCGGAAGCCAACATTAGCGCCCTAACCGTATGGACTCGCGAGGAAACTCCTGAGGAATGGTCAGCAACGATGCATAATTTAGGCATCACTTTTCATATTCATGGCAAACTCCTCAAAGGAAACCGTACTTTTCAAAAGTCTGATGTAGCCTATAAAAACGCACTATCAAGACGTGATGAAGAATATATGCGAGCTGATCGCGGAATGAGCCATAATAATCGTGGCGCTGTATTGCAACATATCGCAGAACGAGAAGAAAATGCTGAGCGCATGGAAGAAGCCTTAAGAGCTTATGAATATTCACTAAGCTTCTGGAATGAGCAATTACTTCCTAAGCCTATCGCAACCATGATCATGGCGAACCGAAGCACAGCACGTACGGCATTGGCAGAACTAACTCAGGATGCAGCCATGGCAGAAGAGGCCGCGGATGAGTTTGTGTTGATTCTTGAGCTATTCAGTGAAGCTTGCCATGCTGAGTGCCTTGAGCATTGCCGTGAGCAGCTGAAAAGAGCTCAGAGCTTGATTAAATAATATATAGCTCTAGCTCTAATAAAAAGCACTTACAACTTATTTATAAATAAGTTGTCCGAAAGTTATCTAAATACTTTTCGGACAACCGATACTCAGCCTACACTGAGTAATTGTAAAAAGATTACTTGCCCCCTACCCTACATCTTCATCAATTCAGATACTTCAAGGGTTCCACCAATTTCAAGAAATGGGCAAGTTTTTACCAGCTCTATCGCTACTTCCTGAGATTTTGCTTCAAGAATAGTAAAACCAGACATTTCTGAAATACTTCCAGCTGTTATCGTTCCATCAGGCTGAATTACCGTTGTATCCTTAAGAGGGTTTGCAGCGCTTATGACAGCACTTCCCAATGAAGACAACCATGTTTTGTATTTTTCAAAATGTTGTGCGGCTTCCTTTGGATCGGATGGTTGTGTGCCACCTAGGTAAGTCAATATATATGTAGCCATGTTTCTTCCTTAGATAGTGTTGTTTATTGTGATAAGGACTTCGAATTAAATAATTAGAGGAAGATAACGCAGAGTTTTTGTTTCAGATTGGATGATATCAATAGGCGCATAGTTGTTCTACGCAACGATTTGAGATCATTCAAGCTGAGGCAAAAAAGCAAGTTAAGCTCCTCTAGTTATTTGGTTCGGAGTCCTAAGTGAAGTAAACCTTAAGAACTCAGGTTAATGGCAAAAGGTTAAGGTTTCATTGAAAGCTTCAGTAATATCAGGTGCGCTCTGACAGCTCATATTCCACATTAATGAATGAACCAACATCTGCCATAAAGCGAGTGACTCTGGCACCAAAACCCACTTCTGGGCAGGATTCATCTTTATCTACTGATAAAACCAGCACAACCCCCATGCAGGGAGAAAGATTATAGCTTTTAATTGCTTCCAAAATACCGTCTTTTGCGGGTTCTAGTTGTTTGAGAATAGCGCGGCTCATTTTATAAACGTCTACTTCATCAGTAGCCATATCGGTTGATAACTCCCATGAACTGACAACAGGTTTGTCCAAACTACTGTTTGCACCTGATGCATCCGTTGTTGTGGGCTCTATTTCAAGTAAACGAGTAATTTCATCAGGGTGAAAATGATAACCTGCGAGCCTGAAGTAAACTCTTCCTTTATTAGGTGTCAAGGATTTGTCCTCATTAGTAAAACGATTGATATGGGCGGAGATTATAGCGTGTAGGAGAAATAAGTACACATACTTGGACGCCAGTTTCGAACGCCTTCCGTCATTGGAAGTAGATTAGTATTTAGATTAATTAACCTTCAAAATATTATCAGGCTTTAAAACTACTCTTTAACCAAAGCCCTCCAAACTTGCCCACTTTGAGTAAATCTGTATTGTGGTTGTTGCAGCTGGCAATTATTCAATTATCACTCCTAAAAAGAAAAAGCATCCACTCCTAAATACAAACCACTTCAAGCATTCAAGGGTTTTACTTGCCTATCAAGGCAATCCACGATTAAATTCACCAATGGATTCTACCTTCAAAATTGCTGATAAAGCACCCAACCTTCCCAGAACACCTTGGCGTTTCGCCTTGTATTTTTACAATCAAGTTCGAGTTGCACTAGCTGCGATTTTTATATTTGAGGCATTGCAGGCAAGCTGCACTATTATGTTGCCCTATGCAGTTAAACAAATCATTGACGCGGTGACTTTAGCTAATGAAACCAAGGTTGATGTGTTTACCGCTGCTTATGATCCACTGGTGTTTTTTGCGTTGCTCAATGTAGGTATTGTCATCTTTAGTCGTGCCAGTGGCGCTGTATTAGTTAGTAATGGTCCGATTTTACGTGCCAAAATTAGAAAAACCTTATTTCGCTACCTCCAATTCCATTCACATCGTTACTTTGTCTCACACTTTGCGGGGTCATTGGCTAATCGCATTTCTGAAGTTTCTATCAGTTGCATGCATGCCTTGTGGACCATTGCTTTTACGTTCTACCCGTTGATTATTCAATCTATTGTAGCACTGGTTATTCTGTTTATGACGAGTTCCAAGTTGGCTTTAGTACTGATGTTATGGCTAATTGCTTATACTACAGTGTCCATTTTTCTAGCCAAAAAATGTCAGGTTTATTCACAAGACTTTGCTGCTGCTCGCTCTAAAGTATCCGGCAAAGTGGTGGACTCCATGACCAATATGATGAACACAAAAATGTTCGCACGGGGAGAATATGAGGAAGACTACCTAACTGACTTCATCGATGAAGAAGTAGATCACGCATTGCGTACCTATTGGTTTATGGAAAAAATGCGCTGGTTTCAGTTTGTTTCTGCCATGATTTTGATGATTTCAATGGTCAGCTATGCGCTAAAAATATGGTCTGAAGGTGGCATGACGGTGGGTGAATTTTCTATGGTGGCAGGTATTGCCATTATGCTGATTGAAGCCGCGCGAGGTCTAAGCCGTAGTTTCTTAGAGTTCTTCGAATATATTGGCAATATTTCAGATGGTGTTTCTGTGTTTATTCAGCCCCATGAAATTGTTGATCAGCCTGATGCGCCTGCGCTAGTAGTTAGCAAAGGGGAAATAGAGTTTAAACAACTAGACTTCACCTACCCTGAAGGGTTAGCTCTCTTTAAACAATTAAATGTGCACATCGAGCCTTATCAAAAAGTGGGTTTAGTAGGGTTTTCTGGATCGGGAAAATCAACCTTTATTAATTTGATCTTACGTTTATTTGAACCCAACAACGGCGAAATCACCATTGATTCACAAAATATTCTGCACGTCACGCAAGATAGTCTACGCGAGAGCATTTCGTTGATTCCACAAGATCCTATGTTATTTCACCGCTCATTAAAGGAGAACATTCGCTATGGTCGTCTGGATGCGACAGATGAAGACATTATTGAAGCTGCAAAGAAAGCCAATGCGCATGATTTCATCCTGAAAACTGAAGAGGGTTATGATTCATTAGTGGGTGAGCGTGGCGTAAAACTTTCTGGCGGACAACGCCAGCGTATTGCTATCGCCAGAGCTATTTTGAAAGACGCACCCATACTTATCTTGGATGAAGCCACCTCTTCATTGGACTCTGTTACTGAAAAGAAAATTCAACGAGGCTTGGATCGCTTAATGCAGGATAAAACGGTTGTTGTGGTTGCTCATCGGCTTTCAACCATTGCGCACATGGATAGGATTTTGGTATTTAATGACGGGCAAATCGTCGAAGATGGTACGCACCAAGAGTTATTACAAAATAATACAGGACACTACGCGCAACTCTGGAATATGCAAAGTGTGGGATTCTTGCCAGATACGCCAAATTTAAACAATACAAACCATTAGTGATGAACCTAAATTCCTCAGTTGACCGCTATGAGTAATAAATAAGCCCATGATTACTAATGAAAATAGTGCTCATGGCAGTCTCACTCAATGGGTGAAACCGCTACAGGGCAGATTGCACAGCTGTGATGGCGCATATCTGCGTTGTAACTGCTTGAAAGGGAATGACCATTCCGCACAGTTACGCCTTGATCTGCACCACCACAACTGCACACTCTACCCTGTTCAACTGAGGATTTTAGGTTGAAACACTTTTCTCCGAAAGCTTTATTGCTAGATAT
>JAZGES010000093.1:0-10388 GCA_036478935.1 Thiotrichaceae bacterium | reverse complement strand
TAGATCCGCCCATGCAGATATCCAGTGTCATGGCATTTTGGAAAGCTTTGAAATTAGCAATTGAACGGGGTAGGGCAGTCTCGTCATCTTCTTCATAATAGCGTTTAGTTAAAGCAACGATAGTACGTGCAGCTTCTAGAAAAAGCTCTTTTCGGTCAGCGTGAGTAGCGAGTAATGAGCCATTGCCGGGCAGTGCAAGACCAAGCGCTTCTGTTAAACAATTCATGGAATTAGCTGTGAACATACCGGAACAAGAGCCACAAGTAGGGCAGGCGGAACGTTCCATTTCCATCACGTCTTCATCACTTTCATTCGGATCAGCAGCGGATACCATGGCATCAACCAGATCAAGTTTCACAACTTTGCCTTGAATCACGCTTTTGCCGGACTCCATCGGCCCTCCAGAAATAAAGATAGTGGGGATATTTAAACGCATAGCAGCATTCAGCATTCCCGGTGTGATCTTGTCGCAGTTCGAGATGCAGATCAGCGCATCCGCACAATGTGCATTCACCATATACTCGACAGAATCAGAAATAATCTCACGTGAGGGCAAGCTGTAAAGCATACCGTCATGGCCCATAGCGATACCGTCATCAACGGCTATGGTGTTAAATTCTTTTGCTACAGCCCCTGCTTTTTCAATCTCACGAGCTACCATTTGACCTAAGTCTTTAAGGTGAACATGGCCCGGAACGAACTGAGTAAAGGAGTTGGCAATGGCAATAATGGGCTTATCAAAATCACCATCTTGCATACCAGTAGCACGCCAAAGTGCGCGCGCTCCAGCCATATTGCGACCGTGGGTTGTAGTTCTAGAGCGATATTCAGGCATGATGATTTCCGTTGTTAATGATGTTGAATGTAGTCGTAAGTTCCCTCTACCTAGCAGGGGGAGGGGGTAGAAAGCTTGAGAAGCCTCCTATTTTGGATAGTTCCTTCAGTAGTTACTCACCTGCTACCCACAACCTACATTCTCATAACTTTTAAAGTAATAAAGCACGCTATTGTAGCGCGCTTTAAGGATTATGTAATGAAGAGAATGCTAACTATTCAGCGTTGCAACATCGCTACAATTCCATGCTGATTAGCCTGTCTAGCAAGTTGCATGGGCGTTTTCCCATCTACATTTTGGATATTACGTTGTGCACCATTATTTAATAATAGGGCAGCAAAGTTACCCCTACCAAAACGTGCTGCTGTATGTAGTGGAGTCCAGCCACGAACCGTTCTTGCATTGACATTGGCGCCTCTTTGCAAGAGTGCTTGAGCTGCACTGGTGTTGCCAGTAGAAGCTGCTGCATGTAACGCAGTTTCACCACTACCATTACCAGCATTAACATTTGCACCTTGGCTTAATAGGTTGCTGATTTGTCCAGCATTACCATTCTTAGCCAAGTTGAATAGCTGGTGGTTTGCTTGTTGAGGGTTCAACCTTGGAGCCTGTGGCACTCGTTGAATAACTGCTTGGCGATGCACTACCTGTTGTGGTTGCTGTCTACGAGCTTGGGGTGTGTAGACAGTTTTTACGATACCCGGTGTAGTGCTACGTTTTGCAGAGGTAACAACTTTACGTTGGGGCGCAGTAATCCTTGGGACACTGCCTCGTGCTAATACAACACGCCTGTTTGGAGTTGGACAAGTGCGAGAGTTAGCCGTTTTCCTGAGTGATAAAGCAGCTGGGTAGCGTGATTTTTTTCTTGTCCTTTTAGCTTGAGTACTTCTAGTTTGAGTTCCACGATGAGTGTTTGCCACTTTCTTTGCTGGGTAACCTCTTAAAGGCAAAGCAGCGGGGTAACGTGGCTTTCTTGGTTTAAAAATTCTAGGTGTTGCTCGTACCACGTTATTTTTCATTCCTATCAGATTAGACTTTAATCCAGTAAATGATTTTGTGGTTGGCATGCGACTACAAGATGTTACCAGTAACGAGATAAGCAAAAGCGATAAAATACGAAAGAGGGGGGCGCTAAAGGTAGAATGTGTTTGCATAGATATTCCTTTATTTATTGAGTGTCTACGTAATCTTTGATCAAGGAAGTCCTGATTAAGTCTCCGTCATTCCCTCGAAGGTGAGAATCCATTTCAACATAAGCACTGTGCCTACTCTTGGATACCCGCCTTCCGCGGGTATGACGATGTTTCTTGAACATGTTCGAGGTCTCTTAAGTAAGATGAACCGTCTAGGAGATGTATATTGAACTATTCAATGGCTTTTACTTACAATCAGGGACTTCCAGATATTGCAACTTACCTGTTTGTCCATCCCACTCTTCGGCATCTTCAGGTGGGTCGATCATAACGGCAATAACGGGCCATTTAGGTGCTAGTTCTGCATTGATTTTAATAAAACCTAATTGGTCTTCTGGCAGATCGATTTCATCAAAAATAGCTTCAGCAGGACACTCAGGGACACAGATAGCGCAATCAATACATTCTTCTGGGTCTATCACAAGGAAGTTAGGCCCTTCATGAAAGCAATCAACAGGGCATACCTCTACACAGTCTGTGTATTTACATTTAATACAATTTTCGGTAACAACAAAAGTCATGGCTACCTCAGGGTTGTAAACGTATTAAGGCTCTTCTATTAACTCGTTTTAGATGACATCAGGGGCAAACACGCATTATACCAAGTAGTAAAATCAGCATTATGTTCTGATGCTAACGTAATAACGCCTAAGTCATGGCTTGAATGTAAAACGCCAAATAAACTACAGTCAATAAAATCAGGTTGATCCCCGCCGAAGAAAGGCTGACCATTTAATCCACTATCCACCCATTTATCAATGGCTGTTAGAAATTCACCACTGGCATCTTCAATACCATATTTAGCCTTCATCTTTTTAGCGACTTTAGGCATAACTATTGAACCTGCAAACTTAACCATGGTGCGCTTGATGGGGTTCATCTTGACATTAGC
This sequence comes from Thiotrichaceae bacterium, assembly GCA_036478935.1. Classification (GTDB taxonomy): domain Bacteria; phylum Pseudomonadota; class Gammaproteobacteria; order Thiotrichales; family Thiotrichaceae; genus HyVt-477. The sequence goes on along the minus strand of JAZGES010000093.1, from coordinate 7,468 downwards.
CATTATAGTTTTGAAGTTCTTCATCGAAGTGCTGAAATTGGGGTGGATAATGGGCGGTAGATAATGAACCAGAGTATCGTCAATCCACTGGGTCCATTTGCTTGCATCATCACGTACCGGAAGTTTGCTGTAATGCGTATTTACATGCTCTACTATTTTTGCAGATTCTGTGATGACCTCATCGCCATCTTTCAAAACGGGTACTTTTTTATGATCTGTAAAGTCCAGTTCCTTCATTCCAAAAGGAGAAACTTCAACCGTTTCATAGGGTTGTTTGGCATAATTAAGAAGGGCTTTTACTTTCCAGCAAAAGGGACAAGAATCAAACTGATAGAGGGTAATCATTAGAAAACACATTTCCTTTGTGTTGTATAAATGGAGTTAATTGTAGCCCCCCCTATTCTATAAAACAAATAGTAAATAGTTAATGATGGTTTATTGTTAAAAGGAACCCCTAGTCTGGCTCCCATGCATTGATTGGATTTCTCTTGATGGTGCTAGTGATGTTGATATTAGTGAATATTTTCATAAAAAAAGTGTTGATTGTTAATGAACTATTGCCCCTCATCCTTCAGTAAATGCCCCGTCTTCACCCAAATGAGAGTTTCCTCATCTACATAGGGATCATGAACACTTAAATGTGGACTACGAAGCCACGAGCCTGCTGGATATTCACCATGCTCGTCTTTAAACGTGCCAGAAAGTACGAAGATTTCTTCACCACCGAAATGACGATGCGGCTGAAATTTTTCCTCCTCAGGCCAATGGACTAAGGCGACATGTTCATGCTCAAACTCGTGCAAAGACATCACCTTCAAACCACCAACACCTTGTCTCCACGGTGTCGTTTCGGTATTTAGACGGACGACTTTGCTATCTCTTTTATCAAATTGCTCAAGTTTTACAAAGAGTGTGCAGCCTTCTTTACTAAAAGGGCTATGTGAACTGTTGGGTGGATTTCTTAAATACGAGCCTTTACCGTAGTCGCCATATTCATCAGAAAACACACCCTCCAGTACGAGAATCTCTTCGCCTAAATGATGAGTGTGGGCAGGAAAATGACTGTCTTTATCAAAACGCACAATACTGCTGGTATGGCCTGATTCAGCAAATTCACGTTCCAGTGGTTTGCGAGATACGCCACTAGAAGGACTACTAATCCAAGACATCTCTGCCGTGTTGATTACGATCTGTTTAGAAAAGTCCATATTCAGCATTGGTGTTTATCCTTCATAACTTTTAGTTTAACCTAGAATCCTCAGTTGAACGGCTTATAGAGTGATTCTTTTAGGCTGAGTGGCGTAGTAAAAAAAGGAATTAATGGTTGATCCTTAATGAGTTTTTTTACATAGCTAATCAGCCTAAAAGGGTTGCTCTATAGGCTGTAGCGCCTTCACTCTAAGAGTGAAAATTAAAATGACTACATATTACCATTTTATCAATTACTTAATGATAGCTAGAAGCGGTCAACTGAGGATTCTAGGTTTAATTACGTCCCGCCATCACGCCACCATCGACATCCCAAATAGCACCTGTTACCCAGCTTGCTTCTTCGCTCAATAAAAAGCAAATGCTTGCAGCCACATCATCTGCTGATCCAATACGACCAATGGGATGAAAACTGTCAAAGCTTGCCAAAGCGGTGTTCATTTCGCTGGGATCAATGAATGCCTCATAAATCGGGGTTTTTACTACCGCAGGTGAAACCGCATTAACACGTATATTATCATCCGCTAGCTCCATTGCCATGTGCTGTGTTAAAGCATGTAGTCCTGCTTTTGCCATCGAATAAGCAGAAGAGGGCGTGGCTTTTATAGCTTGTTTTGCCCACATCGAACCAATATGCACAATCGAGCCACCCTCGTTTTGTTGCATATTCTTAGCAACCGCTTGCGAGATAAAGAAGCTGGCGTGATTCAAACCTAAATACATCTCATAATCATGACCCGTATGTTCTAAAAAAGCAGTGGGTTTAAAATATCCTGCTGCATTGACAAAATACTTAATTGGCTTGTCTATATTACGAATAAACTGCAACACACGGTCAATATCCGCTTGCTCATATAAGTTAGCTTGTACTATCAGGACATCGCCCAACTCGGATAAGACAGCATGGGCTGTATCTAATTTTTGTTGGGAATTGCCAACAATGATCGTCTCAATTCCTTTTGTTATAAGCCGTTTTGCCGTGGCGAATCCAATGCCGCTGGATCCACCAATAATAAGTGCAATAGATGATGAGTTGTCCATGATTCTCTCCTGTGAGTAATTAGCTATAGACAGAGCGTATCTCACACATTAGCCTATGAAAAGTAGGCACAAATGGGTGTCATAGATACTTTTTGGTACATCTTTATGAAAGAACAACAAAAACTATTTTCAAGAAAATCAGCGCCTGAGCGCTCCGCTCGTATGGTAGAAACGATTTACGGTTGTAAATGGTCATTAACGGTTTATAAGCTATTAGAAAACGGTATTAATCGACCCGGTGAAATGGCAAAGTCGGTTGAAGGTTTATCCACTAAAGTATTAAATCAATGTCTCAGAAAGAATACGGAGTTTGGCATACTCGAACGAGTTGCCTTTAACGAAGTACCGCCACGTGTTGAATACCAGGTGACTGCGTTTGGTGACAAATTTCTGCGTGTATTGGATGAGTTAGAGAAACTACAAGACGAGTTAGACGATGTAGAAAGAGACTAAGCGCTAGATTTATATGTTTATAAAATATTATTCGTAACGCGTTAAACATCGCAACTAGCTTAGTTCTTTTACGACAATACGATAAAACTTAGTAAGTTTTCTCCTATACTTTAAGGAACCTTTGATTAAGTCTGGTTGAATTTTCAGAAGCTAGAATTGCGCAAATTTTTTTCCCGAAGATCGCCGCAAGTATTTAGTGTTTTTCTTGTAAATGACTTGAAAGTGTATTCAGAGTGACTATTATGACTCACTTCGAAACAATCAGAGATACAATAAATATACTGACAATAAGATCAGACTTATACTAATTGGGAGGGCTTCAGTTTGATAGATAATCCTAAAGAACCTCAGATTGCTACAAGACAGTACAAAGTATTTATTTCCTATCGACATGCCGACAACCGTGAGCAAGGTAGGCAATGGGCATCTTGGCTACATCAGATGTTGGAAACCTATGAAATACCAAAAGACCTTATTGGTAAAAACAATACGCAAAAGGAGAAAATTCCAGAACGTATCTTCCCTGTATTTCGGGATGAAGAAGAGCTGTCTGCCGATGCTAACTTAGCTTCTAGTATTGTCACTGCGTTGGATCATTCTGAGCATCTCATTATTATTTGTTCACCGCGTGCTGTTGCTTCGGAGTATGTGAAAGAAGAGATAAGCTATTTTAAAAAAATCGGCAAGCACGACAATATGATAGCAATGATGGTAGATGGTGAGCCACATTCTGCTGATGATGAATGTTTTCCTGTTCCTCTACGGTTTGATATTGATGCTGACGGTACTGAAATTAAAAGCACTGCTGAACCCATTGCTGCTGATTTCCGTATTCAACACCATGAATCCGCAAAAACAATTCAAGGGTGGACAACGCCAGAAGCTTATCGTCAATCATTAGAAGAATCAGAATCTGGTAGGCTCTCAAATAAGAAAATAACTGTGCTGGTCGATGCTTACCGAAAACACCATGAACTGATGAAGTTAAAGATCATTAGCGGTATTTTGGATGTTCCGCTGGGTGTGCTTAGTAAACGTGATCTTGCTTACCAAATTGAATTGGCGAATAACAAAGCAAAAGTATTGAGACGCTGGCTGACGACGGTTGGATTACTCGCAGTCATAGCTATTGGTGGCGGAGCATTTGCTTGGTTACAAAAACAAGAAGCGGTTAAACAACAGGCCTATGCTACACAAAACTTTTCACAACAACTTACTGCAAAAGCCCTTGAAGACTTAAAAGAAAGTCGTGTTGAAGAGGGTTTAGCAGGGCTTTCTCGTAGTCTCTATGAATGGCCAAACAATCAAGTTAGCCGAGATCGATTGTTATTTGAGTTGGCTTATCGTGGTTGGTTAGTACCGATCAAACATTACCCTCCCTTTCCTTCATTTGATCTTGGCCAGATTGATATCGGCAAGACAGCTATTGAGTCGACAATAACGAATGGTGAATTGAGCTTTTCCGTAGATTCTACTAGTCGCCCAGAAAAACTGGTACTTAATCAGCAAATCAGTATGGAGACACAATCAGGAGAATCCAAGCGTATAAGCAGGCAATTATTTCAAAGCCAAGACAGGGGTAATAGTTGGCAATCAAGCAAAGCGATAATAAGTAATCATGAATGGGATTATGGAGATAAAGTGACTCTACCCAGTGGACAGGTCATCGAAAACCTTCCCAATGGTGAAGTGGAATTGGGTTTTGCCGAGATAGAACAGATTGATGCCAATGGGGTAATCGCACTTAGTGCCGATAAAAATACATTAGCTGTTGCAGGATTTTATGACAATGATACTTTCCTCGATAGCCTTGCTATTCGCTTTTATGACACGACTACTCTTAAAGAAATAGAGCCTGCTCATAGGATTCCTATTCCAGAGGGCTTAGATGTTAAATCAATGGTTTGGCAAAACGATACTTTAGCATTAATCACTAATATACCTACGCGTCGTTTTTCACGAATTGATCTCATGACAGTGACTAGAGAATCAAAGAGAGTTGGGCATGTAACCAAGCAAGAAAGTAGCTCAGTAATCAGTTCAGAAAGTAGTCCAGAAATTAAGGTTCAACGTATAGTAGAAAACCGTATCATTCCTGGAAAATCCTGGAGCCTTTATCAAGGCAAGCTCTATGTCCACAATGCCTCCGGTATTACGGTTTACCAACCTTCTCCCCCTATGATGGCAAACTGGTCAGCCAAACAGTACTCGGCTGATGCATGGCAACCGTTCTCAAAAGTAGCAGAAGATGATTATTCAATGGATGCTTGGAGAAAACTCACAGCAACTAATACAAAAACTGGCGTCTCTGCAAGTATCAAAACCGAGCGATCTATAGAGTTGCGAGAAGCTAACGGTAAAATAATAAAAACACTGGAAGCCAGTACACAAGATCCTATCAGAAGCAGTGAAATGAGAGCCATTGGTTTTTCCCCTAATGGAGAAATGCTTACGTTGATCTCTCGCGATAACCCAGCGCCTGGCGAGACTTACTTACCGTGGGAAGTTTACCATGTAGATAGTGGACTTGAAGTCTTCCCATCTTCCAACCAATACGATAGTGCGTCTGGACCTCCTTTATTAAATGACCTTTTCTTGCCACTCGAACCTTTAGGGTGGATGGCAAATAACAGAGCCTTAGCATTCAAATATTACGAGCAAGGCTCCTATATGCATGAAAACCAGATGGATGAAAGCTATAAAGAAAGGAAGCCTTTCGAAAACTACTGGATTGTCGACGAGCAAGGCAAACGAAAACATTTTATCTTTCCCGTTATTTGGACTGACCAAATCATGCCCGATTGGTTTTTGAATACCATTAGTAAATTATTACATGTCAAACATGATGCTATTCGTGGATTAGAGCTTGTCGATACCTCGAAACAAAGTTTTAACGAAATGGTTGACGAGATTATTCAACCATATGATGGGAAGCAAGATTCTCAAGAATATGTGGATTTTTTAAAAGAGCTTAAGAACTAAAAGAGCTGTTTCATTCTTATGTTTTCCACTGAAAGCCTTCGTTGTTTGATGAAGTTGAGTCAGGGCGGTGTTTTTGTTGCAAACCTTGGAGAAAGTTGCGTAACACTTGATCTTTACAGGCTCGATAATGCTTGTGTCCAGGCTTACGATAAAATGCACTTAATTCATGCTTACTTAGCTTAAAACTTGAGAGTTCTAGAATCTCTAGCACATCTTCAGCTTTTAGATTTAAGGCGATTTTTAATTTCATAAAAACCATATTGTTAGTTAAGCGTTTTTCTAGAGGAGGTGCGCTTGCTCCCTCTTTTTTACCGCGTTTTTCTTCTATGAAGTTATTCAAGAAAAGTGCAAGTTGAGTATCGGGCATCTTCTTATAATCAGGATCATCATCCTTTTTTAGCCAATCACTAATATCCGCACGTGTGGCTTTATGCTCTTTGGAGCTTGATAAAGCAATCATCTTGGAGTCATCAAGGTCGAAAACGAAACGGATGCGACGTAAAATATCGTTACTATTCACTGAAAGTCCTTTTTATGGCTATTGCTCATTATGAGCTTTGCCTGATTTATAGCGTTACTTTAGCAGAACATATTAATGTTCTTATTGAAACTATGTCTGATCCTCATGGATTACCCATCATAGCGACACATGAAAAATCTGGGTGAAACTAAAACTATTTTAGCAAATGATAATTCTGACTTTGATGGAACAACTGGATAATGCGGAATATAATCTGGTTATACAACCTGTTGTTACGTTATCAAGCTGGATAGTTTAGGTAATATCAATCATCATAAAAAGGTGGCGTGGGTGATAACCGAATATCATCGATATAAGTAAATTCATCTTTAGTAGGTGCCCAATCTGCTCCATATCCACCAAAAAAGGATACAAATTGGAAACGATCAATTTCCAGACCTTTAATATCTCTAAAGCGCATATCTTCTCTGATCAAAACCTTTTTACCATCTAACCAGCTAACAATACGACCGTTTTTCTCACCGGGTGTATTTAGCTCTACCAGTGTTTGTACGGTATGCCATAAGCCGCGTTCAATAGGTTCTTGTCCTTCAAAGAACATCACGTCGCCGTATTTTCCCGGTTGATCAGGGTGATACACGTATTGAACTAATCGCCCTTTGCCGTCCCACATCATGCGGACGCTCCAAACATCTTTGCCATTAGGGGTGCTTCCACCACTACTAGGTTTTCCGCCCGAAATTCCCGGAAGTTTGCCACCTTTTACAAAATCAAAGTCTTCGCTTAGTTTGAAGCGATAGCCATAATAAAGTTTGTCTAGTTTTGCACCTAAATTGACAGGCCAAAAAATACAACGTTTTCTTCCTTTACAGCTAGAAACTCCTTTTTTGTATTTAAGCTTGAGTGATTTGCCTGAATAAGCTTCATCTCCTTCAACAACTGTTACTAGGTTACGACCCATCTGCCATTTTGGCCCTGACCAATCAGAGTAGTGTTGAACCCAACTGTAAGAACCAGCGTCATGATCATCAAAGTCAATCAACCAAGTCTCACCATCCGTTAAGGGCGTTTCGTCAAAGTCGAATATATTTCCATAGCTACTCAATGGTAGTAATCCCATAGAGAATAGTAGTAGCCCAGAAAGTAAATGAGAAATAGTCATAGGGGTATAATATTGAAAAAATGATGAATATGCATTGTTTTATCTCACACGAATTCTTACATTAAGGTGTATGTCCTACGTAAGTAGATAAGTTGTAGACTATTGTTTGATGATTTAATTCAAAGATAAGCTCATATTTT
>JAZGES010000092.1:0-2079 GCA_036478935.1 Thiotrichaceae bacterium | reverse complement strand
GCTCTTTTTGCTGACTCTCGTAACTATTCAACCAGTTACATTTAAGTCTAAATCAAAGTTCAGCGGCTAAACAATAATAATAAAAATGAGCCTCTCCCATGAATAATTTAAAAAAACATAGCATTTTGCTTTGTACGCTTCTCATCCTAAGCCCAAGCATATCTTTCGCTGGTATTTCTACATCTCCTCACCATCAGAATAACCAATGGCAAGGCGCTGTTGTTTACTCGATGTTTAAAACAATGGGCAGTGGAGTACCTGTTTCCCAATGTCATGTTTTAACCAATGAACATGTGGTGCGTGGCAGTAAGAAAGCACATGTAGTTATATCAAGTGAAAAATATAGAGCAAAGGTTGTGTCTGTTGATAATGATAATGACATGGCTCTACTAAAAATAGACGATTGCCCTATTAAACACTTTGCAAAAGTGGCGAAGATTGCTCCCAAGAAAGGCGACACCCTTACTTCTATTTACTACAAACCAGGGTTCAATTTCTTTCGTCGTATGATCAAAAGCAAAGGAACTTTTATTGGGTTTGGTCAGATTCTTACTGAGGAAGACAAAGCGATGACATCCATGATGATTGATGACCCCCACCCAAAACAACGTTCATCTGGTGGTGGGATTTCTAGTGAACATGGACTGGTTTCTGTCATCTTCGGTATTGCCTCTAAATATACTGAACCTACGACTTATGCAGTTAGTTATGATGCGTTAAAATCTTTTTTGGTTCAGAACCATATTCGATAGGTGCTCCAGAGTAAGGCAAAATATAGAAGCAATTGTCGAGTATGGCTCAACAGCACAATGCCCACAGAGCAGTACCAACAAAGCAATACCAACAGCGTTACCAAGACAACGACACACCATCCATTAAACGGTTTATACGCACTTGCGCTCGTAACTGAGTTTTGCTGGTGAGGTGTGTGTATTTAACGGTAGTGCTCAGACAGGCATGACCCAAAATATGCTGCAATTCCAATAGACCCACACCTTGTTCTATCAAGTGAGTAGCATAGCTATGACGTAAACTATGGATGGTTATCTTTTTGGCAAACCGACACTTTTTCACGGCACGTTGCATGCCGCGCTGTACCGAATAACGATCAAGAGGGGTCTTCACAAAACGCGCTCCTGCAAGCTTTCTTACCCTATTCGGGAAAAGGTAGACGGGATTGCGATGAATCTTCCAGAAGCGCCTTAACACCCTCAAGGTTGCATCAGGCAACGGTACAAAACGATCTTTTCCACCTTTACTATCACGAATATGAACCCGTTTAAGTTGTGCATCAATATCACCCACTTCCAGCTTTAGTCCTTCCCGTAACCTTAACCCCATGCTGTATATAGTATAGAAAAATACGCGATAACTAAGTGCTTCCGTATTAGCAAAGAGCTGTTCTGCTTGCTCAGAAGTAATGATATTGGGAATACGGCGATGGGCGGTAGATTTCATTAGGGGAGCTGACACCCAATCACGTTTTAGGACGTGTAAATAGAAGAATCTAACACCACAATACTCCTGCTTTACGGTGCTCTGAGCATGATTTCTCAATAGACCATAAAAATGATCAACTAACTGATCCTCACTTAGATCTTCTATTTGGTAGTTAAACGCAACACCCAAGCGTCTGATAGCTCGTGAATATGCATCTCTCGTTTGAACGCGCAACCCTTGTAACAAGAGATGTTTCTGGTGCTGATCATAAAGCATTGTAAAAGCTTTTTTCTGCTGACTTATTAGCTCTATGTCCTCTACAAAACTTAGTAGTTTCTGTTTCATATAACATCCTTATTGTATGAAATTTAAAATCATCACAAGGATATCCAATTTATGGAAAGCTTTATTATTTCTACTATACGAACGGCAGAGCTACTGAGGTGAGTACATTATTAACATTGATAGTCCTGCAAACTTGACTTGATCATTACTTTATCCATAATCGTCTTCACTTTATATTCTTCTGGATAACACAATGCAGTTTATTGAATCACGTGGTAATGATGGGCAACGCCCTACTTCTGTTAGCTTTTCATCAGCTATCCTTGAGCCTATGGCTTCATTTGGAGGTATTTA
>JAZGES010000091.1:0-6402 GCA_036478935.1 Thiotrichaceae bacterium | reverse complement strand
TAGCCACCGTTATGCAAAAAAATATAAGAAGTACTCCAACAAGGCTAGAGTGATAGCTGTAGTTGTAGCTGCTAACCTTGCCTTGCCCGAATATTTTTATAATTCTGTCTCTACACATATAACAATTGCTTACTTCTCTCTAGGAGAGCAGTGACCATAGCCTAATTATGTGCAGAATCCGACCAAATTTACTAAATATTTACTAAATATTTACTACTTTATCTTAATGAACACATTTTACGTTTTCGATCTCCTAACTGAGTCACGGCTTGATCAAATACGGCATTAGATTTATTAACCCAGCCGTTTTGTCCATTCCAGCGAACATATTCCCAGACTTGTCCATTAGATAACTTCTTCACCTGTCCCAAGCGAGCCATCCACGTTGAGTTATGAGGTATAGCTACTACAACTTTTCCTTTCCATTGACCCGGCTGTGAACGCAGAGGTAACGTATTACCCACGGCAATTCCTTTTACAGAAAGAATATCAACATGTTTAAAAGGGCGATTTCTTTCACTCACAGGATACCCACAGCATATTTTATTTTTTTCTTTTGGATCTCTTAGGCACTGCTTGCGTTGCTCTGCCATCTTGGTTGAAGCAGGATCAAAACTTAGAAAGTTACTATTAACCCAGCCTTCTTCCTTATTCCAAACTACTTTATTCCAAACAGAACTTCCTACTTTTTTAGTACTATTACGCTTCACAACCCAAGAAGCATTATGAGGAATAGCAACTTTTATCTTACTTTTGCTACTAGGGTAAGCTCGTAAATTCAAACTTGCTCCCTGCCCTACTCGCATGACTTTATATATGTCATTAGCCTGTACTGATGATGGAAGAAAGCTAGCTAAAGATAAGAAAGCAGAGGTAACTAGTGTGGAGAGAATCCTTTTCATAATGTTTCCTTTTGTTAATAACAACTCAATTGAGTTAGAATTTTATACCCAATGCTTAAGCCTATCCACATGATTATTTGGCAATATTACAGACAGCCTTACAGGTAATTATATATTCCAGACAAAAAAATAGGGCTTAATAAATAAGCCCTATTTTATGATAATTACGATTGACTAATAAATTACATCATTAGCTTTCGTACAATTATCTTAGTGTGCTGCTTCTTTAGCAGCGTCAACAGCAGAACCTGCCGCATCTTTAGTAGCATCAACTGCAGCACCGGCTGCATCTTTTGCTGCTTCTGTAGCGTTTCCGCCAGCTTCCATAGTTGCTTTTCCAGCATCTACAGCAGCAGTGCCTGCAGCACCAGCCGCATCAGTTACAGCTTCTTTAGCGTCTTCACCACAAGCAGTTAATGCTGTAGCGATTAAGATTGTTGCGAATAAAGTAGATAATTTCATGTTTGTGTCCTCCACAAAGTATACAGGTTTCGATATTCTGTCTGTACATTGACAAACAGTCATATATCGAAAACACTCGAAAACTAGAATTATTCTAGTCAGTAAGGAAAGAAAGTATAAACAGCTTCCATCCTAGTAACGTAAAACCAAGATTAAAAATTTAATGCTGGACTACACTTTACGTACTTGTCGCACAGTCTATATGAAAAAAAATGAATTACCAGTCTGAGTTTGATTAATATTGGACATAAATTAATCTTTATAATCTTGTAGTTATGCGATAAAAAAGCTCTTATCTTAAAGGCTCATCTATTAATACACACGAAGGGCATAGTAAAATTCAATGAAAGCACTATAAGTAGAGACACCCTAGATACTTGAAGCAGTTAACTAAGAAAGTTTGGGTTATCACGCAGCATCACTACTTTTCCCCATAGCAATTAACATACCATTCACTGTCGCCCCTTGCTGCATTTCAATTTCACTGTAATGCACGTCGCCATGAATAATCGAACCTTCTGCTAATGAAAGCCTCTTGAAAGCAAAAAGATTACCCGTAACCTGACCCGCGACAACAACGTAAGGTGCACGTACTTCCCCATTAACTACACAGCTTTTATGCAAAACGAGTTTACCCTCAGTATCCATGGATGAGACTACATTGCCATTTACTCTGCCTTTTATATGTAACTCTTTGGAAAAAGACAGATCTCCAAGTAGCTCTACATCTTGCATTAAATCGGACACTTCCATATTTGACGCTTGACTATTATCTTTTTTCATATCGCTCAATTTCACTTTATACTGACGTCTTGTTACAAGTTACGAGCCACTTCCAGCTCCCTTTCTAAAACTGAAATGGTATCGTCTCTTAACTGCAAATCATCCATAAGCACTTCAATCTTTTCTCTTAGCGAGTCACTAGCGCTATTTTCTACTGAAATTTTATCTTTCGTGTGCTTCTGTAACTGGTTCTTATTGGACTTAAGTTCTCTTCTTAGCTTAGCATTATCATCAAAACAGGTATCAAGCCGGTTTTTAATTGCAAAGACATCCTCTTCCTCAATGGATGTTTCAACTGAATGTGACCTATTCCTTAATTGATTTGACCACCAACCGATACCCACTCCAGCTAATGCTGCAAGTATCAAATACAAGGCCATTTGTAATGCTAAATAAATCATGAAAACCCTTTATAGACTATCGTCACTTCTTATTACTCCGCTCTCTGCTTCCTAGCTTGAAGCCTCTAATGTATTGCAAAAAGGCATAAAATACCACTGATACCCCCATTTGGACAGTTTGTCTGCTATTCTGTATTATCTTCACCGTGATCAAAAAACAACAATAACACTTCACAACCTAGATATTACTTAACAGTGGCTCTGCGCAAACCCATGAAAAAAAATGAAACACTCAATTTCAGCATCGACTTAGCACTCCCTCAAGAAACCCGTCTGCGGTTTTCTGGAGAATACGAGTCTATCGCTGCATGGCGATTGTTGTCTCGCTATATATCCCGCTACCCTCATGATTTAAGGGTTCATGCGCAACGAATCTTACTCGCCATAGAAGACAAACTCGTCGAGCATTTACCCGGCGCATTACAAGATTTATCCATCGCGCTATCAGGAAAAGGAAAACCTTTCTTTACTAGTCTTTTAGAGCAAGCAAAATCCAGTCTGCCTGAAGACACCTACCAAAAGTTTCTGGACACCTTTGATGCAGCTAATCCAAACCAGTGTTGGCGTAAAGGTTCCATGCTCGCAAATGGCGTATGTGATGGCAGACCTATTGTAAAGTTCGATGGCAGTGAAGAAAAGGCTGGATTTGCAGATATTCTCGAAGAAGCTCGTGCTTATATAGAATATGGACAGATTGATGAAGCACGTGAGTTACTCGAAGAAGAGCTACTAACGAATCCAGATTCAAGCGACGTTGAAGAAGAGTTACTTTATTTGTATAAATCTATTCGACAGCGCAATCATTTTGAAACAATGACCACTAAATTACTAACTCAGCGACAAGAACTTGGCATGGAACTTTCCCCAGAATGGAAGCAGTGCCAAGAAGAAGCGAATTCTTGGTAGAATAATAAAATATGGGCACTCAAATAAAACAACCACTCAAAGTATACCTATCGGATATCAGTCCACATAGTCAGGCAATACTGGAGTTTTTCATTGGCAGCACGGGAGGGAAATCTTTCACCTTGGTTTCAACGCCTGCTGATGCGGAAATGTATATTACTGACTTTGATTTTCCAGGCTCTAAAGAACATTGGGAAACAGAACACGCTATTTCTGCAAAGCCTTGTATCGTTTTATCCATGGAAGATCCCAATAATCAGCACGTAGAATGGGTTGCCAAGCCCATTACAGCACAAGCATTAATTACTGCCGCTAAAACTATTTCATCTAGAATGGATGAAAATATAGCAGGACATGTCAGTGTGTCTACGCCAAGTACAAGTGCAGCTAGACCCAATACAATAAAAGTACCAGAAACTACAAAAGCCGTCCCAGCAGAACCCACAATAGCAACAACCAATACATCTCTGGACCAACCGCAAGTAGCTCCTCCTCCGTTACCAAAAATAGCATCAGGGCAGTCACCTTTCAGAAAGACCATCCATACAAAAACACCAGCAATTCATACCCGCGCCCCTGCATTTCATGAGGATGATGGTGACACTTCAGTTGTTGTCAAAGCTGAAGCCACACAAGTATTGACAACCTCCGAAGCGCAAACAACCCCTGCCTTAGATGTATCTAACAGCAACCAAGAAGCTAATCCAAAAGCTCAACCAAAAATACAATCAAAAACTAAGCCGGTGGCTACTGACGACATTCCTTCAGAGCAAACGGAAGCAGAGCTCGAAGCTTCTAAGCAGACGCGCATTGCTCAAGCAGAAAATGCCCAGAACCGTTGGGCTTTACTTTGTGGAATTGAAGAAAATGTCACCCACGCTACCCTCAAACAAAACGAGAGTTTCACCTATAACAGTGAAAACTACTTTCAAGGAACGCTAATCGCAGGCCTACGTTTGGCAAAACAAACTAAGCAAGTCGTGCAGATCAAGTATGAACCTTATCAATTTTATATCTGCTACGATGAAGGCTTGGTTTTCAGTCCCATTGATCCTGGCTCTGATGATTATGCGAAGCTCTGCTATACCAAAGTAAAACCAGGGCAAGTAAATCTACACATTCTCACTAGCCCCGAATCAACCGATATCCGTGAAAAAATTAGCTCCGATGCTAATTTCACTTATGATCTGGAGTCTTTTATTTGGACTAGTTGTTTATTAACATCCCGAGGACGTGTACCCTCCTCCCTAGATTGTGAAGACCTGTACCTTCTCAAATACTGGCCTAATTACACACGTATTGAGAACTTCCCCTTTGCCATGAAAATAGCGGCTAGATGGCAAAAAAGACCTTACAAGGTAGCTGATATAGCTAAAGAAATGGATATTCCGATAAGATACATCACTGCCTTTTATAATGGTGCTATCGGACTTTCTTTGTTTGAAACCGACATGTCAATAGTGCAACAAAAGTCCAATATTAAACCTAAGAAAAAGAATGGGTTGATTGCAAGACTATTTGGTCGCCTTACAAAAAGTGAGTCACCCAGCTAATGAGCCATATTAATCGAAAAATCATCTTCACTGGTCCTGTCGGGTCAGGGAAAACCACTGCGATCAATTCGATCAGTGACATTGAAATTGTGTCAACGAATCAAAACGCATCTGACATGACTAAATTACGAAAAAAGGACACAACCGTTGCCATGGACTACGGTGTGATTAAGTTAGGCAATGACGAGAAAGTGCATCTCTATGGCACTCCAGGACAAGAACGCTTTGACTTTATGTGGAGCATTCTGACAAAAGGTGGGATCGGCTTAGTGTTGCTACTAGATAACACCCGCAAAGATCCCTTCCATGATATGAAATTTTACACTCAATCTTTTAAAGACTTTATTAAAGAGAATCAAATGGTTGTAGGAATAACCCAAACTGACAAACAAAAATCACCGGCTATTTCTCAATACCGCGAATGGTTAACTGAGCTTGGCTTTGAAGCGCCCATATTTGAAGTAGATGCACGTTCTCGCGATGACATCTCAGTATTATTACAAGGGCTATTATTATCACTTGATCCGGGGGTTACAGTGTGAGTGAGTATATTTTACAGGATGATCTTTATCTAGGAGTCACTCCAGCAGGTTGTTATTACGCTGTACAAGACAGTACAGATGAAGATGAAGCAGGGCGAACTTTTCTTCGACGTTTACTGCAAAACCCAGAAACGATTCTATTGAACAAACAAATTGCTAGCGAATATAGTGGTCTTGACGAAGATAGCTCGTTAGAGTTTATACACTGGTTGCAGAATGCAGGCCTTGTTTATGGCACAGAAACTTTAGAAGAAGCGCCACAAGACCGGCTAGAAGACATCCTTCCAGATTTGTTACGTCCCATCGCTGATAGTACAAAAGTAGTTATCGCTGAGTCACAAGGCCTATATTTAGGTGCAGCTGGCTTTCCACACGAAGCAGCCGAAGAACTAGCAGCAATGAGTACCGAGCTAATTAAAACCTATGATCGTCATAAACCCCTATTAAATGGCAACCTACGTCTCAAACAAAGAGGCTGGGGCCTGATCGATGGGACGGGAAGTTCTGAAATTGGTTTTTGGCCCTTGTTTATCGGCGATGAAGTATTTACGTTGATTGCAGAAGGAATGCCACAGTTTAACCAAACTGCATTTAGACAGCTAATATGGGCACTATCCATTCGTTATGACAATCGAATATTTTAGCTTAAGAGCTTTTATATGATAGGGCTAACAAATTTAAAAAACAAAAACACTATGTCTTCGTAGGATATTATTATCTTACTGTGAGACCTTTGCATGAAAGAATGATGAGAGTAAAAAGAGCGTAATTTTTCAGATTTTGTCAAAAAAGGAGGGGAATAGTTATTCTATTCGCCGAGTTTTTAGACAAAATATGGAGAATTTAAGCCTTT
>JAZGES010000090.1:0-11513 GCA_036478935.1 Thiotrichaceae bacterium | reverse complement strand
GCTTTCACATCTAGCGCACTAAACGGTTCATCTAACACCCAAAGCTTAGACTGGCTCAGTAATAAATAGGCTAATGCAGTACGTCTCTTTTGACCTTGTGATAACGATCTAACCGGTAAATCTTCGTAGCCATACAATCCCATATCATCAAGTGCTTGCAGCACCTCATCATCAGTAACCACCACATCATTTAAAAAACAGCTAATTTTGAGGTTTTCCATAGCGGTTAAATCAAGCTTGATCGCATTATGATGACCTAACCAAGTTAGCTCTGACCGGAATTCATCTGCAAGTTTCAAAATCGGTTGCCCTTGCCAAGATACAAAACCATCATCAGGGTGGCGCAAGGTTGCCAAGGTTTTAAGCAGTGTAGTTTTACCACAACCATTGTGGCCTTCAATCAGCAATAGCTCTCCTTTATTGATCTGAAAATCAAGGTTCTCAAACAATAATCGGTCACCTTGACGGCATGCTAGTTGGTGGGCTTGTAGACTCATGTGCAGAATAATACCTAATTGAAGCTACAAGTGGTAGAAAGAAATAGGAGCCTTAAATGATTCAGTAGAAATTATGTGGAAGTAATACTTGATATGATCAAAATATAAACACAGGTGATTATTATCTTAACAAATGAAAGAGAAAGATGAATAGACCGTTAAGTTTTAACGACTAACGGCACTTATCCACAATTTCTGTGGGTAAGTCTGTGGATAACCAATTTAAAACTAACCTAAGCCACTAAAACAAAAGCCTCCCCTTCATTCTGGGCAATAAAATAACAATAACAATAAATCAATTGTAAATCATATTCTTATGTAATCTTCGTGTGCTCATGAAAAAAACTACAGCATAATTAATTACAAACACCATTCTTCATTAATTTTGTTAATAAGTCACTAACAGTTAATAGGTGATTCGCTTATTCCTTCATCAATCACCGAGTAAACCTTTACTTAATCTGAACGCAATATGAATAAGCCCGCTGCTAGTTTTGTCCTGTATAAACCCCTCTAAATCGAATATACTTTTAATCAATGAGCAATAAGAAATGTACCCGTATCGACTTCTTCTATGAAGCCGCACCCTATATCCATAATCATCGGGATAAGACCTTCGTTGTCGCTTTAAGTGGAGAGGTTGTCGCACATCCACGTTTCACACAAATACTAAAAGATATAGCGATACTCAATAGCTTAGGGGTTCGCGTTATTCTTGTGCATGGCGCAAGGCCACAAGTAAATGAGGCGCTTAAACAAATAGGCCATGATATTGATGTCGAAAATGATCTACGAGTCACCGACGATACAACCTTAGTCGCAGCTAAAAATATAATCGGCGCTATTCGTATTGATATTGAAAACAAGCTGACTAGCATCTTGAATACCCCGCCGAGCATCAATAATGGGACGGGTATACTTTCCGGCAATTTCATCACAGCTAAACCACTAGGCATTCTTAATGGGGTTGATTACAAGCACACGGGTGAAGTCAGAAAAATTAATGTAGAGCTTATCAATTCATTGCTAGAGAAACGGAACCTAGTCTTGCTTTCGCCACTTGGCTTTTCTCCTACGGGCGAAACTTATAATTTACGGTATGAACAAATTGCCAGCTTCACTGCAAAAGCGGTAACAGCCGATAAGCTTATTTTTATTCATACTGAAGACTTAGGCTTAGCCAAACAAACGGAAAGACTGGGGCTACAAACATTAATCGCTCAACACCCATCCAAGCGGCTGTATCAAGATATTAATGATGCACTAGAGCAAGGCGTTCAACGCATTCACTTGATCAATGCTGATATAGAAGGCGGTTTATTGCTAGAGCTATACACTAGAGATGGCGTTGGCGCCCTATTTTCTGCTAACCATTACGAAGACATACATCCTGCCACTATTGAACACGTCACGGGTATTCTAGACCTTATCAAACCATTAGAAGAAAAAGGCACTTTGATTAAACGCTCTCGTGAACAGTTAGAACTTGAGATTGAAAACTTTAGCATCATAGAGCGGGATGAAAAAATCATTGGGTGCGCGGCTTGTTATATCATTCCGGACACACAGGTTGGCGAACTAGCCTGCCTTGCTATTCATAAAGATTATTATGGACAACAGCGTGGCGACACACTGCTCAACTACACCATTGAAAAAGCTAAGCAGCTTGGGCTAACTCAATTACTGGTATTAACTACTCAAACAACAGACTGGTTTCAGGAGCGAGGATTTGAAGTAGGTACTATTGATGATCTTCCTGACGCTAAAAAAGAGCTTTATAACTTTCAAAGGAAGTCTAAAATTCTTTTAAAGAACATTTAGTCTCACCAAAAACGCTAACCAATCAAGAAGAAAAGATAAATATGTTTAAAACCAATGAATATTTTGATGGCAAAGTCATCTCCATCGCTTATCAAACTGAAACCTTGCCTGCTACTGTTGGTGTCATGGCTCCGGGCGATTACACTTTTAATACCGCCGATAAAGAGAAAATGACAGTAGTGAGTGGGTCTATGACAATCAAACGGCATAGTGACAGTGAAGCTATTACTTTTGCGACAAATGAATCTTTTGATGTTGAAGAAAATAGCTCATTTGAGGTAACAGTTCATAGTGAGACGGCTTATCTTTGTCTTTATGGTTAATATGTAAAGCCTAATCAAAACATAAAACCAACACCAATTACCAAGAAGGAAATAACAATGACCACATTAGGCACACCCCTCTCCTCCTCAGCAACTCGTGTTCTTTTCTGTGGAGGGGGCGAGCTAGGTAAAGAAGTCGTTATTGAACTTCAGCGCTTAGGCGTAGAGGTTATTGTTGTTGACCGCTATGAAGACGCACCTGCCATGCAAGTCGCGCATCGTAGTCATACCATTTCAATGCTCGATGGATATGCACTTCGAAAGATAGTAGAACTAGAAAAGCCTGACTACATAGTCCCAGAAATAGAAGCTATTGCCACAGATACACTGGTTGAATTAGAAAACGAAGGCTTTACTGTCATTCCTACAGCGAATGCCGCCAAACTTACTATGAACAGAGAAGGAATACGCTGCCTAGCAGCTGACGACCTTGGAATAATGACTTCTCCTTTTCAGTTTGCGGAAACCAAAGAAGAGTTTATCAATGCAGTTGAAACCATCGGTATTCCTTGCGTCATCAAGCCCATCATGAGCTCATCAGGAAAAGGACAAAGTACCATCCAATCAGCGGATGATATCGAAGCGGCATGGGAGTACTCACAAGAAGGCAGCCGAACAGGTGCTGGAAAAGTTATCATAGAAGGCTTCGTTGATTTTGATTATGAAATAACGCAGCTAACGGTAAGGCATGTTGATGGCACAAGTTTTTGTGAACCTATTGGCCATGTTCAAGTAGATGGCGATTATCGACAGTCTTGGCAGCCTCAAGCAATGACAGATGCTGCACTTGAAAAGTCCCGTGAGATTGCAGAGAAAGTAACGACGGCTTTAGGTGGGCGTGGTATTTTCGGTGTAGAGCTATTTATCAAAGGCGATGAAGTCATCTTCAGTGAAGTCTCGCCACGCCCCCATGACACGGGAATGGTGACTATGATTTCACAAGACCTATCACAGTTCGCACTACATGCTCGCGCCATATTAGGCCTACCCATCCCCAATATTCATTTTCATGGTCCTTCTGCTAGCAGCGTCATATTAGCTCAAGGAGAGTCTACAAAAACAGAATTTGGTAATCTGCAGCAAGTCTTGGAACAGCCCAATACACAACTTCGTTTGTTTGGTAAGCCAGAAGTCAAAGGACAACGTAGGATGGGAGTCGTGCTGGCAAGGGATGAAACTTTGGAACAAGCTTTGGATAAAGCAAAAGGCGCCTCTGCTGCTGTTAAGATAAAGCTTTAAGTGCAAACTATATAAAGTGCAACTATATACTCAGCCAGCCGAAGCATGTGTTGATTAACTAATGTGAATGCACTTTAACGCACCTCACCAGGTTATATATTATCAATCATACCTAAGGAAACTCTGATCAAGTTTGAAAAATCGTCATACCCACGAAGGCAGGTATCCAAAAATAGGCACAGTGCCATTGTTGAAATGGATTCGCGAGAAAGACGGGGACTTAATCAGAGCTTTCTTCACTACTAACTATCGTGCGTACCCAGCGAATACTCGACTTCAGATAGCCACCCATCGTCATTCATATCCATCATCATGAACTTCTTTGCAGCCATCTTTTCGCTCACTTTCATGTATTCATCTTTGGTAATTTTACCGTCAGAATCAGTATCCATTGTCTTCATCATCTCTTTTTGATAGAGAATACTCATTTCATCGTAACCATCTTCAGACGCCTGAACCGATGTTGTCACCATTAATCCAGCTAAAACAGTTCCAATTACCACACTTAGTGCCTTTGTATTCATAATGTGTACCTTTAATATAAAAATATAAATTCAATCATCATTCCAAAAGAAACGAATCGACTATCCTAAATTTATAAAATGACTGGACTGATTGTTTCACTTCAGAACTTCATAAATCTAAGATGTAGCCATATTAAAGTTGAAATATAAAATTATTATCAAGACACTTTAAAGCTCTTATAACCATTTTCTAACACTTCTATAAACAAGTAGCACAGAAACATATCAAGTAGTTAGCAAGCTGAAATACTCACTCATCAAGTATTTACAAGAAAACCCATGAAAATATAGAGATTTCCTACCAATAAAACGAAGATATAGTAGAATGCGCGAGATTTATTTAATAACCGAAACTTTCTATGACCTCCCATTCATTATTTAGATTTCCTGCTGACAGGCTACCTGTATCTATTATTCTCTTACTTTCTGCTCTCGATTTTATTGTCTTTTTTACTGTAGACAACCTCTGGATAGTGGTTGCTTTTTGGTTATTTATGATTATCCCAAAAGGTGTTATTTCTGCTTGGAATCACCACCACCAACATCGTAATGTATTTGAGAAAAATTGGCTGAACCGGATTTTAGAGTTTTTCTATGCACTGCATACCGGCGTTACAACCAATCTCTGGGTTTTACACCACAATATGGGACATCATCGTAACTTTCTTGATCAAGAAAAAGATCAAAGCCGATGGAAAAGGAACGATGACAGCAAGATGGGAGTTATAGAATATAGCATCAAAATCATGCTGACTGCCTACCCTAGAGGTTACGAAGTAGGAAAAAGTTACCCAAAACAACAAAAACAGTTTTTACTTTATACTAGTTTGACTGCTCTTATATTATTAGGATTAACCCTATATAACCCTTTCAACGCCTTGTTTTTATTTATCCTTCCCATGATTGGAAGCTTGCTCTTTACCTCTTGGGTAACCTATGGCCATCATGCTGGGCTTGAAACGGATGATCTATTCAAAGCGTCTTATAACAATACGTCTAAGTGGTTTAATCTTCTGACTGGTAATCTGGGTTACCACACAGCACATCACTTCAAACAAGGTCTGCACTGGTCGAAACTGCCTGAACTACATGAAAAGATTAAACACAAAATACCTGCTGAATGCTTTAAGAAATCTGGTTTTGAGCTTGTTTAAAGAGACTAAATAAGCCCGATGGTAAGAATAGCTAGAGACGTTACATACAACGTCGTCTCTACTAGATAATGAATACTTGAATGGTATTAAGCTACGGTTACTTTAACCCCAACAGATTGTGCTATCTCTACAAAGTTAGGGAATGAAGTATCCACGTTCGCACAATCATTAACAGTAATAGCCTCATCAGCTAATAGCCCTGCCATCACAAATGACATCGCTATTCGATGATCACCGTGGCTACTCACCTCACCCCCATGCATTGCACCTGCCTGCTTTCCTTTTCCCTGAATGATAATGCCATCAAGCGTAGGTTTAGCATCAACACCACAGGCAATTAAGCCATCTGCCATCACTTGAATTCGGTCACTTTCTTTTACACGTAGTTCTTCAGCACCCGTTAAAACGGTTTCACCTGTAGCAAAAGCAGCAGCAACAAACAGTGCTGGAAATTCATCAATAGCGAGTGGTACCAAGTACTCAGGGATTTCTATACCTTTTAGTTCTGCTGAGCGTACTCTGATATCGGCTACAGGTTCACCTCCTACCACACGTTCATTTTCTAAGGTAAGGTCAGCTCCCATCAGCTTCAGAATATCAATCACACCCGTACGAGTTGGATTGACTCCTACATGCTCAAGCGTTAAATCAGAACCGATGGCTATACTTGCGCCTATCAAGAAAAAGGCAGCCGACGAAATATCAGCAGGCACATTGATTTCGGTAGCCGTTAATTTTCCACCGCCCTGCAAGCTCATTCTATTTCCGTCAGTTACAACGTCATAACCAAAACCACGTAACATACGTTCGGTATGATCACGCGTAAGCGCAGGTTCAGTGACTGATGTCTCACCTTTGGCATACAAACCCGCTAACAATAGGGAGGATTTTACCTGAGCACTAGCAACAGGCATGTCGTAATGAGCGCCTGTTAATTGAGTGCCACCTTTTATCTTTAGTGGTGGAGTGCCATCCGCATCAGCAACAATTTCTGACCCCATGCTAGACAGAGGATTAATCACTCTACGCATAGGACGTGTAGATAAAGAAGCATCACCTTCTAGTGTCACATCAAAGGATTGTCCACTCATTAACCCCGTCATTAAGCGCATTGAGGTGCCTGAATTACCCATATCGAGCACACCTTCTGGAGATTTAAGCCCCCGTAGACCTGCCCCATGGATGGTTAGCTGAGTATCCCCATCTTCGACAATATCAACACCCATGGCACGAAATGCATTTAAGGTCGCCAAACAATCATCGCCATTTAAAAAACCGCTAACGGTTGTTGTGCCCTCTGCTATTGACCCCAACATGATGGAACGATGAGAAATAGATTTGTCACCTGGTAGCCGTATTGAACCCTTTAAGGTACCGCCAGTTTGTGTAATAAATTGTACGTTGTCAGTCATTTTGGGCGCTCTGTCTAAGATCAACTTCAAAGGAGCCACACTCTACCCCATTCTGAAAAAAATGTAACTATTCAGGATTATTCCAGCGCTTTAATCTAGCTAAAAAGTTATCCAAAGCAAACTAGCTCCATAATAATTAACAAAAATGAGATACCTCCATGACTGTTCTATCCATTGTCCGAAAAAATGACAAAGTCTGCATTGCAGCCGACACCATTCTTAATCTAAATGGCAACACGGTATCGGCTGACATTAATAGACACAGTGACAAAATCTTTAAATTTCATGACACCTATTTTGCTTATACCGGATCAACCCAAAGTAGCATCATGCTAAAACATGCCTTAGAGGAACACGGGCATGACCTTTCCTTCTCAGGACAATCTAACATCTACAAATCATTATTATTGCTGCATGCTATTCTTAAGGAAAATTACTTCACAAAGACAGATAACTCCAATACAAATCAACCTGTTGAAGATATGCATATTAATTTTTTACTTGCAAATCCATCAGGTATCTATCAAGTATTAGGAGATAGGTTTGTAGGTGAAATTTCTAAATACTGGGCAGCAGGGTCTGGCGCAAAGTTAGCCTTAGGTGCAATGCACAGTTGCTATGATTCATTGGATGACCCCAATGAAATTGCAACAAAAGGAATTCATGCCGCATGTCAATTTGACCATCATTGTGGGCTACCAATGACGATTTATGAATGTGAGTTAGACCTTTAATATTCTTAGTATAAATATAATAAAATCTATAAAGATCAAAAGTAGAAAATAAATGCAGAAAAGATTAATTAATAAACAGCACGATTTGCTTTTATGTTCTATTATTCCCCACAAAGCTTATTTACGGAATTTTTGATATGGATGTTGGAAGTATTCCGCTTCTCCTAGTTTGGGGAGCGTTAGTGGGTCTCGTGTTTTCTTCAATTGGTGCCGCCGGAGGGATACTCGCATCCTTTGGGCTGATCACACTTATTGGAGTAACTGACCCCAACAGCGTAAAACCCATGGCGCAAATTCTTGCCCTTTCCACCGCTCTTGTCTTCATACCTGGTTATTTCAAACGCAAAGCATGGGTGCTTCCTTTAGGTCTCATGTTGAGTGCCGGCGGTATTGTCGGAGCTATTGTCGGTAGCACCCTTTCGAGTCGTTACCTTTCAGACATGGATACTTTCAAGCCACTGTTTGGAATATTAGCGCTCTTGGTAGCTATCCAAATAGGCTGGAAGTTATATAAAGAAAAGAAGGAAGGTAAAAAAGTTAACAACCTCTGTGAACATGGCGTAAAGAATATTTCTGTAACTGAAAAAGCTATTTCTTTTGACTACGCAGATAAGACATATCAATGTAATCCTTGGGCTCCCTGGTTAGCAGGTTTCTTAATAGCAGTTATAGCGTCTATCTTTGGAGTCGGTGGCGGTTTTTTACTGGTACCTTATTTAGCCACGATATTAGGCATCCCGATGTTTATTATTCCCGCTACTGCAGCTTTAGCTGTTTTTATTAGTAGCCTTATTTCCGTGACCAATTATTTAAGAATGGGCTCTGAAGTAGATATTCCTATTTTAGTTACTTTAATCATTGGCGGGATTGTGGGTGCTAAACTTGGACCAAAGCTCAACCAGATTATGAAAGAGAGCTGGTTGCAGGCTTCGCTAGCTAGCATTGTTGCAGTTATAGGAACCAAGTATCTTTTAGCGGGTTAAAATGCAAAGAACCTTATAAATTATTGATGTGGTCAGTGACAGCGTTCAACACGGAACGCTGACATCTTAACAAACTTTAAACCACCTTCAGTAACTGCCCCCACAGATTCGAAACCTCACCTGTCATTAATGCAAACTCTATATCCAGTTGCTCTTCATGCGACTGTGGATCATTTTCTTCCATCACTTCATCCATCACATCCAAGAACTTTAATTTCTTTATCTGTAGATCCTCTGTCAATACAAAGCTAATTTTCTCATCCCACTCAATCGCCAATTTAGAAACAAATTTCCCGGCGGTTAGATGACTCTGTACCTCATCAGCCAAAAGGTCATGGTTCCTAAAAATAACTTTGCTTTTATCATCTTGCTGGCTAACTAGTTCACACTCTTGACCCAACACAAAAGGCACGGGTAAAACACCATCAGATAACCATTTAGTCATCGTTGTCATAGGCGTTGTTTCTGTATCAGGAAGTGAGACAGGGAGAGCTCCAAGGGTTTTTCGTAACAAGTCTGCTAAAGCTTCTGCACGATTAGCAGCAGAGGTATTTACTACCATCCACTGCCCCTTCTTATCTATCCATGCATCCATTTTTTGGGTACGAGTAAAAGCACGGGGTAATAGCTCAAACTCAATAGCTTCCAATAAATCTTTCTTTTCTTTCCCCCTAACTTTTCGATCTTCTTTTACTTCTATTTCAGCCATTCTTTCAGCAAGCTCTTCCCTTACCACAGTAGCAGGCAACAAACGTTCCTGACGTGCCAGCGTCAACAAAATATAGTTGTTGGAGGCATGAGTAAACGAATCAGCATTCTTTCCTAAGGGGGCAACCCAACCCAAACTCTCTCGTTGTGTTGGAGAACAGGGGGTAAATGGCTTGTTTGCAAGCTGCTCATGTAACTCTTCTGCTGATAAAGAAAAGTCGCTATCGAATTTGAAGAAATAAAGATTTTTAAACCACATATAAAATCGCCGCTAGGTTATGAGAATGTTTGGAACAAAAAGGACGAGGATTATGGAATAGATAAGAAAGTACTACAACTGAAACAAGAGCTGAAAACTGAGTTTTTTAGCCCGTATTGAATGAATGGCCTTGTCGATGTATATAGCCAGCCCATTTGAACAAAAAACGATTCAAACGCCAGCGACAGAGCAACACACTATCTACATCTTTTTCCCATGGACGAAAAACATCTCCACTGATATTACAGCGTCGGCTTATGACCTCTGCTTGCCTAGAATCATGATAAATTCTTACTAAAAGGTCTGGTCGGCGAACGTAATCGGCTTCATATTTAAATATATAAGTCAACAAAATGGTAGTGGTGTGGCGTGTTTGTTCAACTGTTTTTAAGGAGACGGGAACGCCTCCTTCGATATTTGAAATGACTTCATCCGATAAACCACGAATGTTTCCACAAAGTAAGCGAAGACGTATATAATTCGCTTCGTACATTTGCATCAGGTCTGCAAATGAGTGTGGTCTAGGTGTGTAAATACTTGAATATTTTTCTGTTTTAAGCATCTCTTAATTCTACCACAGTAGACCTAAACCAAATATAGCTAGAACGAAATCTTACAAGCTCTTCTTTAAAATAATCAAGAATAAAACTATCCATGAACTCTATCGTAAAAAGAACTCAGCCTTTTCAAGATCAAAAGCCAGGCACATCAGGGCTGCGTAAAAGCGTTAAGTACTTTAAAGCTGAAAATTATCTACAGAATTTTATTCAATCCATCTTCAACTGCCTAAAAGGACTTGAAGGCTCTACGATAGTATTAGGCGGGGATGGTCGGTTTTTTAACCGTGAAGCCATACAAATTATCTTGCGCATGGCGGCAGCAAATGGAGTGGGTAAAGTTTTACTGGGTCAAGGTGGCATTCTTTCTACTCCTGCGGCTTCGCACGTCATCCGAAAATATAACGCACTAGGTGGAATTCTGCTTACCGCTAGCCATAACCCTGGTGGCCCTGATGGTGATTTTGGCGTGAAGTTTAATATAAGCAATGGCGGCCCTGCTCCCGAAAAGCTGACCGATGCTATCTTTGAAGAATCTAAACTACTTCAGGAATATAAAATAGCAGAAGTACAAGCTTCTCCTATTGAGCAACAAGGTTCTTTTAAACTTGATGACATGGACATTGAGATAATTGACCCGGTTATTGATTATGCCGACTTGATGGAAGAAATTTTTGACTTTAAAGCCATCAAAGAACTGATAGAATCTCCCGATTTTAGCCTTTGCTACGACGCCATGAGCGCTGTTACAGGCCCTTATGCTGAAGAGATTCTAGGGGAACGACTCGGCCTAGATACTAACTCAATGATGAATACACAACCTCTGATGAATTTTGGAGGCAGACATCCAGATCCAAATCTAACCACCGCTAAACAGTTAGTAGCAAAAATGTATGATCAAAAAGGCGCACCGAATTTTGGTGCAGCTTCTGATGGCGATGGTGATCGCCATATGATTTTGGGTGATTACTTTTTTGTTAACCCCAGTGATAGTCTCGCCATTCTCGCAGCTAATGCTACAAAGATACCTGCTTACCAAGATGGTATTAAAGGCATTGCTCGATCTATGCCAACTAGCCAAGCAGCTGACAAAGTTGCTGAAAAGCTGCGAATTCCCTGTTTTGAGACACCCACTGGCTGGAAGTTTTTTGGTAACTTGTTAGATCATGATCAAATCACTTTTTGCGGTGAAGAAAGTTTTGGTGGTGGTGCTAACCATATACGAGAGAAGGACGGTCTATGGGCAGTACTATTTTGGTTAAATTTATTAGCTGTAAAACAAGATTCGGTTGAAAATATTGT
>JAZGES010000089.1:0-4703 GCA_036478935.1 Thiotrichaceae bacterium | reverse complement strand
CACGCCGTAAACATCCACTCACCACTAGTGAAGTGGGGCTTAGTGAAGCATTAACACTAGAAATTGATCTCATGTCTGAAATTCGCTCTGCGGCTGATTTAGAAATTGATACAACCTATACCAACATCTATCAACTAGCTGATTTTCTTCGCACTCGTGTATGTAATACTGATCAGCAAGCGCTTTCTCTAATGTTCCAATCATTTGGCTTTAAACATGGCATTCCAGCCTCTACTGATTTCATGTTTGATGTGCGCTGCCTTCCCAATCCTTATTGGATTAGTGAAATCCGCATGCATAACGGCACGGAAAAACCTATCATTGATTGGCTGGAAACACACGATGCCGTAGTGGAAATGAAAAATGACATTACTAATTTTACTGAAAAGTGGATGCCCCACTTTATTGAAAACCAACGCGCTTATCTAACTATCTCTATAGGTTGCACAGGCGGTCGACATCGCTCTGTTTACATTACAGAACAATTAGGTAAGTATTTCCGTAGTCAGCACACTGCGGATATAACCGTTTTTCATCGAGAGATGAGTAGTTAGACGGCTCTATAGCCAAGAGCTATTCCGTCACTCAGTTTCATTAGCCGTAAACATTTGCCACTGTTATACTCCTCGGAACTTTAGCGACACCTCTAACTGTAGCTGACTAATGACTAACAATATTCAGCAAAATTACGAACAACGCCTTGCCTACTTACACCACTCTATCGAGTCGGGTGAACTGTTTCGTATTCATCGCATGCTTAACTCCTTACACCCCGGAGAAATCGCTCACCTGATTGAAGCATCCCCTCCCAACCAACGAAAAATCGTCTGGGAGTTTGTTGATAATGACAACGAAGGTGAAGTATTAGTCGAGTTAGGAGATGAAGTTCGTGCCGCTCTCATTGAGAACATGAATACAGGTGAATTGACAGCCGCTGTCCAACAACTAGAAACCGACGACCTTGCCGATTTCTTACAAAGCTTACCCGATACCGTTATCCGCAGAACTATGGCAAGCATGGATTTGCAAGATCGAGAGCGAGTTGCAGCTGTACTAGGTTTTCATGAAGATACCGCAGGTGGTCTTATGGATACCGCCACTGTCACTGTTCGACCGGATGTCACCATTGATGTTGTCTTACGCTATATGCGCAGACAAAAAGAATTACCCTCACATCTTGATAGTGTCTATGTGGTAGACAATGGTAATAACTACTTAGGCACTCTGCCATTAACTACTCTGCTTACGCATCAACCTGAAGATATCGTACAAGACATTATGGACGATACATGCTTCTGCATTCCTGCTTCCATGCCCAGCCAAGAAGTCGCTATGATCTTTGAAAACAGAGATCTAGTCTCCTGTCCTGTTATTGACGACCACAACCAATTATTAGGTCGTATCACCATTGATGATGTAGTTGATGTTATCCGAGATGAAGCCGAGCATTCCGTCATGAGTATGGCGGGTTTGAATGAAGAAGATGATTTATTTGCTCCCGTTATTCATAGTGCTAAAAGCCGTGCCGTCTGGTTAGGAACCAACTTACTCACTGCTTTTTTAGCTGCTTGGGTCATTGGACAATTTGAAACTACTATTAACTCAGCTATTGCTTTAGCCGCCCTAATGGGAGTCATCCCCAGCATGGGAGGTATTGCAGGCAGCCAGACCCTAACCATTATGATTCGAGGTATTGCACTAGGGCAAGTTACCAAAACCAATACTCGATCCTTATTTATCAAAGAATTGTTAATAGGATTACTCAATGGAGTAATCTGGGCGGTTGTGGTGTTTGCCATCTCAGCCTTTATTTTCCATGAGCCTAGCATTGGCATGGTCGTAGCTATGGCGATGCTACTCAACCTGATTGTCGCACCTATCGTGGGTGTATTACTGCCCATTTTCCTAAGAAGGCTTTATATTGATCCTGCTTTAGCGGGTAGCGTGCTACTGACTACTATTACGGATATTGTTGGTTATGCAGCAGTGCTTGGGTTAGCCGCTCTAACCTTACCTTATTGGCAAAAGCTACTGGGTTAATCTTGTTATTAATCCGCTCCGAAGCCTTAGTCTTGCCAACACCTTATCCAATAAACACGACGTAGGTTTGCCTCTTCCAGTCGTTCCCGTAAATCAAACGCGGCATCCAACAAACGTTTAGTAAAATCATGTCGGTGCATTTTAGGGAAATGCCGTGTTACCTGTAACACCCAGACCAACATATCGTAAGTCCGTGTGAATATAGGCATCGGTTGTTTAATTTTAGTCCTTTTTTCCATCGTTTCAGAGTTCCATCGTCCAGAGAATTCATCGCTCAGAGTAATGGGGAAACAGCAATACGAAAACCGATGCCGCTGAAACGGAGGTTCGGAAGGTAGTAGTAGCGAAAAGAGCAACGCGCGTCCCTCCGACCGTCGTAGAACGCACCGCCGCGCAACACACGACCCGCTGAATCATCGGTTAAATTTTCCCGTTCTTTACGTCCTTTTACATTTTGAGGATAAGGGTAATCTCCCTTCTTGCTGCGCATCCATTCAAGTACATTACCACTCAAGTCTTCACAACCATAAGGTGATTGACCTTGTGGGTATGCCCCAACGGATGAGACTGTTTCTATTTTATTAGCGTAGTTCATGCGCTCAGTATCTTCATCATCACCCCAAGGGTAGTATCTTTTAGATAAAGGGTTATTTTGTAGCTCATATTCCTGCTCATGCAATGCCGAGATTGTTAATAGATTCATTTGTGAAGGCATCTGATAGCCTCCTTTAGCTGCCATCTCCCATTCTGGCTCAGAAGGTAGTGTCACTTGATATTCTTCTGGTAACCAGCCTTGTAGTTGCCAACGCTTTTCCAGCCATTTGCAGAATCGTATCGCTTCATCCCACGAGACATAAACTACAGGAGTATTATCCAGCCCTTTTAAACAGCTTGTATTCTGTAGCTCAAAGTCGGCATCCTTTTCTACAAACTGACGAAACTGAGCGACTGTAACGGGATATTGAGCCAACCAATAGTCCTTATCTATCGTATAGTTCCCCGCTCCTTCGAGATTGTCTAACCAGACTGATGAATCATCACTCTTATCTTTACCCCCTAGAAAAAACTCACCTTCAGGTATATAGCAAAATTGCATGGCATCGACATCCATGACTTCTTTTCTTGGATCATCTACTTTGGCAAGATATCGCCCTGCCGCAACACGTTCTTCTGCACTTAATTGGCTTTGCAATAATTTAGGTAAGGCTTGCCTGATACGCTCTGCGACTTCCTCCAGCCAATCGGGCAGGTTTTGACGATCCAGATTGTCTGCCAGTATTTCACCCGCGAGTCGCAAACCCCATTGCTGTTTTAGTGTTAGCTCTTGAGTATCATCGGGATACAGGGCTTCCATCAGGTCGCCTACTGCTTCCTGATCACTCATCGACTTAATCCCTGCCAATAGTAAAATCACCTCACGCCAACGATCCGGATCCTCCGTTCCCAAATGAGCTGCCAGCTCATACCATCTTCTGAATGATCCCTCAAACATGCGATAAGTATCACCACCCACTTGCCCAAAATGACAAGCTGCCAAGTATTCCTGAAAACTACTGTGTGGAAAGGTATAGATGCCATCACCTCCACTATCTACTCCACGCTGACAAAGGATGCCGACACGATCACCCAGATATTCTTCCAATCGACTTAGTGAAGCAAGATCAGTCAATCCCTGTTCTTCTGCCAGCCTTCTGAGTTGAAGGGTTATTTTTTCTGCGGATATATCAGCAGTACCTTGTAGCTCTTTTTGTGTAGCATGAGCATTAAAGGCTAAATATTCCAACACTTTTCGTACTTTAGGAGAGCCAACTTGCAGATAGTCGGTTAGCGACGGTTGTAGCATATGACGATCCGCTTGACTTTTACCGGTGTAGCGCGCACTTTCCCATTTATCAATGAGTAGTTCCAACAGCTCTTCATAAAGTGCAGCACGTTGCTCGGGAAGTTCTTTACCACCGTAGGCATGCAAATAAGCGGTCATGGTCAGTAATAGTGGACGCTCTACCAATTTCTGTAGAGCTTCACGCCCACGTGAAAAGATCGCTCGTTTTAAATCTTTAACTCGATCTACCTTTGCTACCTCTTCAAAACCTTCACATGAGGCATACCAACCGTTAATAAAACGGCGAATTTGTCCTTCGTTGAAATCTGCCAAAGCGGCTAGTGTAAAACCTGGAATCTGCCATTGCTGTTTTGTATAAGCATATGGGCGGCAAGTGACTAGAACACGGCATTTTGCATGGGATTTTTTGAAGTTGTGAATGCAATTTACCATGCGCTCACGTCGCTCTCCGGCTTCTGGCACTTCATCAAGCCCATCCAACATGATTAATGCCTTTCCATCTGTCAGAGTAGATTTAAGATGAGGAAAGTAGTCCGCACAGGCTTTCTGTTGCAAGTCAGACTCGATAAAATTCATTAAATGATGGGCTTCTCCCTGCGCTCCTTCCTGTGGAAAGCTATCGGAACTGGCGAAATCACGCAATATGACCCGCACGGGTAGCAGTGTGCCTCTGTCCCAAGGCTGTCTTTCCTCTTGCGCATTACCTTCGTCATCAGGTAATGGTTCTGTAAGTGTGCTTAGATTGCATTGTTTATCATCGTGTCTTGCACCTGCCAAACAAAGTGCTAGAAAATTAACAAAAGCGCTTTTTCCACCTCCT
>JAZGES010000088.1:0-5180 GCA_036478935.1 Thiotrichaceae bacterium | reverse complement strand
ATGATATTGCTTATGGCTTGAATCTCTCTGGTAATAAAGTCTACTTCACACTACCGACCCCTGGAAGTGCCAATAACGAGGGTGTGCCGGGTACACGCGATAATATCCTTGTGAGTGTCGAAAGAGGTTTCTACTCTGCTGCTATTCAAGTGGTCGTCAATGTTGATGTGCCTCATGACACGATAATGTATACAACCGATGGATCAGAGCCTACGTTGACACATGGAACGAGCTATACCACTCCGATTAATATCTCCACGACTACACCATTAAGAGTTGCTGCGTTTAAAGGAGATCTAGGGTTTCACCACGGTGTTATTTCGCATTCCTATATTTATTTGACGGATGTTATCCGGCAGCCTGCATCCATTCCAGGGTATCCCATCGATGATTATGAGGTGGGAGGTGCGAATTTGCCACATGACCATGAGATGGATCCCGTTATTGTAGATAGTGCTACTTATGCACCTCAAATGATGACGGCAATGACCTCGATACCTACGATGTCTATTCAAGTAGATCCAGATGATATTTACGGTGAGTCAGGATTTTATGATAGCGGTGTTGCTAATGGGTTTGTTGACACAGAAAAGATAGAGAAAAAAGCGTCTGTAGAAATTCTGTATTTCGATCAAATCGGCGATAACCATCAGGCAAATGCGGGCATTGAGGCTCATTCTAAAAAACGATTAAAGCGCTCGTTGCGACTGAACTTTCGTTCGATTTATGGTGATGCAAAATTCAAGTCAGATTTGCTAAGTAAAGGTCCTCTTAATGGCGATTCTGCGGCAGGATCCTATGATAAATTGATTATCAGGGCAGGAAATAATCGAACTTGGGCTAGGCATCATGGCGGATATGCGTCAGAGAAAGTGACACAAACAGTTGATGAGTTCTTTCGTGCAACACAGGTTGATGCCAGTGGGTACGGCTCTAGAGGAACCTTTGTTCATCTTTATATCAATGGTATTTACTGGGGGTTATACAATCCTGTCGAAAGACCTGACAGTAAGTTTTCAGCGAGTTATTTTGGGGGAGACTCGGATGATTGGTTTGCTGGAAATCATAAGCTGATTGATGAAAGAGAGGCTGATCCACGCCCATTGTCGGGTGATATCACGCGTTATAATTACCTGATAAATACTTTGATCTATAAAGATATGACGGTTGATACAAATTATGCTGAATTTCAAGAGTATCTAAACCCAAGCTATTTCATTGATTACTTGTTGCTTAGCTGGTGGGGAGGAATTCAGAACTGGCCTTATAACAATTTATATTTTGGTAACAGGAGTGTCTCATCACCCTTAGGCCCTACACCGTTGTATTTTACCCGATGGGATTCTGAGTTTAGTTTTGATCAAACTTTTGATTTTCCTAACCCGGGTGGTCGTGCCAAAGTTCACTTAGATTTTACTAGTAACCGTAGTGTGACAAGTGACGTTAATATAGTGGCAAAAATGTGGCATTCAGCTCGTAGGAATGATGAGTTTATGCAGCTATTTACTGAGCGGGTTAATTTGCTTACTTCATCAGGAGGTGCATTAAATGATACGGTTGCTCGTGCACGATGGGCGACCTTAAATGATTTTGTCAGCGATGCGATTGTTGCAGAATCTGCGCGCTGGGGTGACGCACTGATATCTCTTGGAAAACCTCGTCGAACAAGAGATATTGATTGGCAACGTGAAGTAGATAATATTGATGGGCTACTTGAGGGAAATGTTGGGCAGTTGCTCAATGAATTACGCGACGAGGGGTATTATCCGTAATAAGAGGCAACAAATAATATGGATATATTTAGAGGGTTGCTGAACATCTGAAAGATGTCAGTGTAGTGAGTGAATGATTAAGGTCTGCAAATGCAGGCCTTAATCATTTGTGGAGTGTACCTTCTTACTTAGCCGCTGGTTTTGCAGCGGGTGCAGCCTGAGCTGGTGCTTGTTGCATTGGCATCTGTGGCATAGCCGGACGTTGCATCTGAGGCATTTGTGGCATCTGAGGCATCATTTGCGGTTGCATAGGTGCGTATCCATAAGGTGATGGTGCATAACCATAGCTAGGTGCATATCCATAAGGAACATAACCAAAGGGTACGGCGTTATTTCCACCAAATGGCATTGAGGGCATTGAGGGCATAGAAGGCATAGACATACCGCTATTATTTCCCCAAGGCATGCTTCCTCCGTTATTTCCCCACGGCATGTTTCCACCGCTGTTACTCCATGGCATGCTTCCACCATTGTTGCTCCAAGGCATTGAGCTACCTGAAGCTGAGTTGTTATTGCCGCCGGTGCCACCCATTGCAGTATTTCCAGCAGTATTGCCGCTGCCGGTCATGTTTGAATTGCCTGTTCCAGATCCTTGACCTTGTCCATCAGCTGAACCTTTGGCATCCATATCGGTACGGCCTTTACCTTTAAATTTTATAGCGAAATCTACTTCACCATCGGCATCGCCTTTTCCAGTTCCCCAGCCTTTAACATTTCCCTCAGTATTTCCTGCACCTTGACCTTGACCTGTTGTCCAGCCAGAAGCATTACCAGCTCCCTGACCTTGACCTGTACCATTACCAGCTCCATCCATCATATCGGCTGAAGCCGTTCCAGAAAGGGCAATAAGTGCCGCAAATGCAGTTGTTTGAATTTTCATTTTGTATATCTCCAAAAATAGAAAGTAGTATCAATAGTGATTATTGATAGGAAGCAAGCGTGCTAGAGCTTTGTAGCTCTGAGGGCATTCTGAAGAAGTTTTATCATTTGATCAGCGTCCCCTAGCTAAATTAGTATAGTAGAGACTGATATAGTCGAAGTTAACCTAGGTTAATTTGTAACTACTCAGCTTGCTTATACATTCAGTATTTTGCCTTGCTATTCATCGTCCG
Source organism: Thiotrichaceae bacterium (assembly GCA_036478935.1). GTDB lineage: Bacteria > Pseudomonadota > Gammaproteobacteria > Thiotrichales > Thiotrichaceae > HyVt-477. The sequence continues at coordinate 2,296 of JAZGES010000088.1, read as the reverse complement.
AAGTACTTTGTAGTCAGGATTATGAAAAAAAGCAGACAAGGTAGACAGTGTGCTAAGGCAACTCTAAATCAATTCTGCACAACCGTCATACCTTGCGGATGCAGGTATCCATCGTTGAAGCATAGTGCCAGTTCACTGGTGGATTCTGGTATTCACCTGAATGAGGAGCTACTTATGTAAAGAAGCTAGAGAGTAACTATGCTTACTCGTAGCTTATAACGCCAAGCTTTTGTGTATCGCATAAAAATTCATTGAGAGAGGTTTCGACGATGAAGTGTTGACGTTTAAATTCTGCAATTGTTCTACTGGCGGTTTCAGTGGTGACTCCTAATATTGCTCCCATATCTTCACGACTGAAGAGAGTACACGTATGATCAGGGCGATTTTTTACCAGCATTAATAAGAGTCGCGCCACTCGTTGTTTTGAGGTTCCCGTAGAAAATTCAGTTACCCAAGTGTCGGCTTCATCTAAGGCTTGCTGCCAGCGAGCCATCAATTCTTGGTGAAGTTTTGGGTTGGTTTCAGATAACTCTTGAGCAGCACTGGCTGGATAGCGACACACTTCGGTGTCGTGTAATGCAATCGCATCATGTTTGTAGGTGGGTTTTAAAACAGCTTCTAATCCAACTACATCCGCTGTGTGTAGTAATCGTACGATTCTTTGAGTGCCATCAGGAAGGTATTGAACCAGCTTTACTAAACCACTTCTAATGGTATACATGCAAGTGGCTTTATCGCCAATGCCATAAATTCTATGACCTGCTTTTATTTGAAACTGGTTGATAGGTTTATGCAGGCTGGAGAAGTCGCTTTCGGTTAACCCTGCGAATAAAACGGAGTTGCGGATATTGCATTGACTGCAATTAGCGATGCCCTGCCATGCTTGGTCTGATTTTATATTTAGCATGGCAGAATGAGTAACCTTGAAATAAAGACTACAGTTTACAACATGGCATGTAATTTACATACACTTCCTCATCAAAGAGGAAAGTGTTTCGAAAAGTTAATGTTCAGGGACGCATATACCACTTGATTTCATTGCTTTAAATGTTCGATAAACTAACAAGCTTACAATGACGGTCAGCAATATGAGCAAGCCGGTAGCAATCCATAAATAAGCAGGTTTATGGGTCTGTTCAAACACTACAAAGCTGGCAATGGTAATAGCGGCAAGAGGAAATGAGTAAGCCCACCAAGATAAGAAGAAAGGTAAGCGGATAAAGCGTTTTGCTTGTGAGAGTAATAAAAGTGTCAGAAACAGCGCCATAAAATAAAGCACAATAGCGAAGTTGTCTATTGCTCCATTCAAGCGCATGTAAGCGATAAAGCTAACTGCTGGAGGCGCGATCATAATGAATAAGGTCGGCAAAAGATGCTTATCTAAAGGATCGTGAAACAAGATTCTATTAAAGAATATGGTCATGAGAATCACCCAAAACATAATCCCAATACTGAAGAAAAACCAGGAAACATCAATAAATCCAAGCGGCACACCCGCAATAGGAACAAGTACATTACCTACCGCAGGAATAAACCATGCAGGGTTAATGTGATTAACCTTGAAGTGCTCGTGATGCATCCAGCTATTGATAACAAACAGGGTGAAGATCAAGTGCATAGAGGCACCTGTAATCCATAGGAATTGCGTGACCGTTTGATTGATTTCCAAAAAAGCAATGGATAGCAGTAGGAAGCTGATGGATATGGTAGGGAAAAAACTTAGTTTTACTGGATGCTGTAATTCTTTAATGACACTCGCGGGGTGAAATGCAACTTTTGCACTATAAATAATAAGTAATGCTACAAAAATAAGAGAAGTTATTCCTGCCAAAATAGAATGAATCGCAAGATCAAAACCAAAAGCGTGTTGCGCTTTTGTCCATGCAATCGTCAGTCCAGATAACCCCATTACGATAGAAAAGAATGAAATGGGGAAGTGCTCTAGTCTGTTTTGTGGTTGTTGTTTGTCCATTTTATATTCCAGTTCTGCATTGTAGTTGTGATAGGTGCTACTGGCACCTTAAGGGCACCTCTATTAAATAATACCTGAGTGGAATAGTAGGGTGTTGATTATTGCACTGCATTGATAGATCGCAATGATTCACTTCGGAGTATATTAGATGATTTAAAATCACGTCTGAAGACGTGATTAGGTTTATAGCTTCTAGCCTACGAATATTTTGTAAGGTGCAAGTAGATATCGTCATTCCTGCGCAGGCGGGAATCCATCTGTCAGAATGGCACTTTATATGAACATGGATACCTGCCTACGCAGGTATGACAGTTTTTTTTGGAA
>JAZGES010000087.1:0-2785 GCA_036478935.1 Thiotrichaceae bacterium | reverse complement strand
GGAGTACTGATATTCGTACCCGTCTTGAATACTATCGAGACTTAGGGCGTGGCTTTGATCTGAAAGTACAACTGGAACATGACTTTCAACTGGAAGATAGCATAACGACGAGAGTTCCCCAGCCGGGACAGCTATTAGCACCACTAAGCAGTAAAGAGAATCTGGATAGAAATTTAGGTGACTATACAGAATATGATATTGGCTTTGGCAAGACTTTAGGCAATTGGCGAATTGGTGCAGCGTGGCATAGATACGAAAAAGACCATGATGCTTATCATTCTCGTATTGGCACTAACACTTCTATTCTGGAAGCTAATACGGATGTATTTATTAACCAATGGCAGGCTACACTATCGTGGAGTGGACTTGATGCGTGGAAAAGTGGCAAAGTTCCTATCCCAATGGTTGTGCAATTAAATATTCAAGACACTTATCGTGCTAAGAATTTTCCTGATCTTAGTGATGTATCTTTACAGTTGACCGGTTTTTTCTAACTAGTAAATTCTCAGTTTGATTAATTGCTAAAGCGAGGTCTACTCAATACTAGAAAAACAGGGGTGTAGGATGCGCACGTTTCGTTTTGCACATCCTACAAATATATTTTTACTAGTCTATTAAACTGATACAACCCGTGTATTTAGGGTAATTCCAGTCTTTGCCCAAGAACGAGAGCATAGGGAGCTGGTATTTTGTTTAGACTGGCTATTTTTCTCCAGTTTTTTCCTGTTTTTCGTTGAACGGCATACAAGGTATCGCGATCGACCACAGTATAATATTGCTTTTGAGGAACAGCAGGTGTGTCAGCTACTGGGGTAACAGGAGTTGTCGTACCGGAGCTAGTGGGCTTTTTCGCAGCTGCCACTTTAAGATACTTCGCGCTTACCCAGCCTGTCTTTCCACCCTGTGAAATATTAGCCCAATAGCCATCTGCCGCTTTTTGCAGTTTAAGTATCTTAATACCAGCGGTTGCTTTGGGTAAAGCTCTAATTCCTTTATGATTTCTTCCTGCTCCTTTGCGAACCGTTAGCCCAGAGCTTCTAGTATCAACCTGATAAGTTTTACCAAGATCAACATTAGCACTAGTATTAATAAAATCATTCTTAACCCAGCCCACTTTTCCTGCCCAACTGATGCGTGCCCAAACATTCCTACCCGTTCCTTTTGTCTTTAAGACTTGCACCGGTGTACCTGATTTAATGCTGTTAATCTTTCTACCATTCGGCCCATAACGGACATTTAAGTTACCGCCACTAACCGTTTTTATTTTAACAGTCTCTTTAACGTTAAGTGAAAAGGCAGGGTTTGTCGGAGCCAGCAGTGCTAGAAAAGCGATTGATGTGATAATGGATCGTATATTTATAAAAGACATGATTGATTCCTCGCAAGTTTAGATTAGCGTCCGGAGCTGAACGTCAAGGGCTAACAGCCCCTAGCTTCTTATATAGTACATTTATTAACCATTTATGAGATTTATTTAAGAATGGTTTTATCTCTCAAGCGCCCCTTTAGTTAGCGAATGCCCTACCCTTTTTGCTAAGAAGGGACATAGTAACTTGACACTAGTACTAGTAACTATCTTGTTTCACTGGAAATAAGACCAAGCCGAGTCGCTTGTATAGTAGCTTCAGCACGACTATTAATGTTTAATTTTCGATAAATAATTTTCACATAGCCTGCTGTCGTATTGCGAGTTATATCTAGTAGCTCTCCCACCTTTACCAGCGTATATCCTTTGGCTATAAGAGTGAGTACTTCACGCTCGCGATTGCTAAGTTGGGTTTTATCCAGATCTTCAGGGGTTGGTTGGAAGTAATTTAATAACCGTCGCGCAATGGTTGGCGATAACGGAGGATGACCACTGGCAATGCCTCGTAACAGATCAACCATTTGTTCACTTGATTGGTCTTTTAACACATATCCTTTAGCACCGGCTCTGAGTGCTGAAAATAAATGCTGATCATCATCGAATATGCTGGTCACTATGCTAATAGTATCTGGCGATGTGGCAGAAAGCTTTTCGATAATTTCCTGACCTGAGCCATCAGGCAAGCCCAAATCGACCAATGCAATATCTGGAGCCTGCTTGGCAATCGTTTTAAAACCTTCTTGTAGGTTGCTTGCTACACTAACCTGTATGTTCGGAAACGCGAGTGTTAAAACATCGGTTAGCCAGATGAGAGAATCAGGTAAGTCTTCAATGATTAGTCCAGTTTTCATTGGAAATAGTTTAAATCTAAGTAGCTAAGTGATAATACTATTATTATCTATATTCAAATAATAGTTGAATTTTTTACTCCCTGATACCCCCCTGATCGAGGGGTCTGTGGGAACAAATGTAGCTATATCTGTTAGTCTTGAAGATTACACTTAACATCCACATTAAAAACCTACTCTTTCAGTAGCAAACATAAACAAGGGCTATTAAAAATGTTGCGTAGCGTATTCAGGGGAAACATAGCCACGCTAATAAGATCATCAGCAATGACTGTTTTCCTTTGCCTATTTTGTATGGGAATATTTTCTTCTGCATCTGCAAAACAAGAACTCTTCACCCCCATTGATAATGTTTGGTTTTACGCTGATGGCACAAAAAATAGCATCCCAATTTCTGATGCCAGCTGGCAAGAAGTGACATTACCCTTCCATGGAGCCATGTCAGCCGAACATGAGACACTCTGGTTTAAAGTCAATCTGCCTAAACCTGTTAATAACCATCCACAAGCTATCTATATCCCCCAGCATGTATTTGAGCTAGATGTTTATCTAAATGGAATCAGGTTAGGTG
>JAZGES010000086.1:0-12272 GCA_036478935.1 Thiotrichaceae bacterium | reverse complement strand
GCAGTTTCATATGAGCAGGCATCGCCGCAGCAAGCTCTACTAATTCATGATCAAGGAACGGCACTCGTGCTTCTAAGCCCCAAGCCATTGTCATATTATCCACGCGCTTTACCGGATCATCAACAATCAGCATAGTGGTATCTGCTCTTAATACCGCATCAATATATTCATCCGCATGTGATGTCTCTAATAATGATTTCATCTGCTCACCGGTGAAATCTCGGTCAATGTAATCAGGAGTCAGCATCTGAATCATTTCATCATGGTCACGATCAAAGTAATGATTACGGAAGCTTGCCAACGCATCACCACTTTTTTCATGCTCTGCTTTCATTTGCGGATACCAGAAGTAGCCGCCAAACACTTCATCCGCTCCCTGACCTGATTGCACTACTTTTACTTCTTTGGACACTTGTTCAGAGAGCAAATAGAAACCAATAGCATCCTGCCCAAACATCGGTTCTGCCATATTAGCTACTGCTTCAGGCAACCTTTTTAAAGTCATTTCATTAGGAATGTGGACTTTATGATGAGTCGTATTGAATCGTTCAACCACCGCATCTGAGAATTCATATTCACTCCCTTTCTCTTCCGGCTGATCATCAAAACCAATGGTAAAGGTACGAATATCCTCAATGCCGATCTCATCCAACAAACCGACTAGCAAGCTAGAATCCAGTCCTCCGGACAACAATACTCCAACTGGCACGTCTGCAATTTTATTACGGCGACTTACCGCTGTTTTCAATGACTCGTGAATAGCTTCTGTCCACTCTTCATCGGTGCGTGATTCCTTGGGGCGTTTCGCTTCTAAAGTCCAATAGCGGTTGAGCTTTTGTTCACCATTTTCTTTAATCGTTAGCGTATGAGCTGGCTCTAGTTTGCGCACACCTTTTAATACGGTTCGAGGAGCTGGTACCACTGCATGCAGAGAGAATAGATTATGCAATGCCGCGGCATCAATCTCACTGTCAATACCACTGGTTTCTAATAGTGCCTGCATATTGGAGGCAAACCTGAAGCCCTCTTCAGTAAATGCATAGTAAAGAGGCTTAATGCCCATTCGATCACGGGCTAGGAATAAACTCTTCTTTTTCATATCCCAGATAGCAATGGCAAACATGCCTAAGAACCGTTTTACACAGTCCTCCCCCCACTGGGCGTAAGCTTTCAGAATGACTTCTGTATCACCTGTTGAGGCAAAAGTATGACCTTTGGCTTTCAACTCTTCGCGTAATTCAGGGTGATTATATATCGTGCCATTGAAAACCAAAGCAAGACTGGTTTGCGCATCAACCATCGGCTGGTTCGATTTCTCAGATAAATCAATAATAGATAAGCGGCGATGTCCAAATGCAAGAGCACCATCCGAATAAGTACCTGCATGATCAGGACCTCGCTTTTCAAGTTGATCCATCATGCTCTGGATATGATCTAACTTGGGTAATGACCCATCTAATTTAAACTCACCACAAATTCCGCACATATAATTTCCAAACGCTTGCTAATAATTAGTTGCCACATGGTAGAATGTTTACATGCCTGACACAATCGAATCACTAAAAACTCCCCCTCATTCTATTGAAGCCGAACAATCTGTTCTCGGTGGTTTATTACTGGATAACGAAGTCTGGGATCAAGTAGCAGACAGGGTCTGTGAAACAGATTTTTATCGCCATGACCACCGTCTCATCTTTCGCTCTATCGTGCACTTAGCCGAAGATCATCAACCTTATGATGTGGTCACACTTTCTGACTGGTTAAAAACACGCGGAGACCTAGAAGAAGCGGGTGGGTTGGCTTATCTAGGTACATTAGCAAAAGACACACCTAGCGCCGCTAATATCACAGCTTATGCGAAAATTGTTCGTGAAAAATCAATCTTGAGACAGTTGATTAGTGTGGGTACTGACATTACTGACATGGCATTTAACCCGGGCGATCAAGATAGTAGAGATATTCTTGATATCGCCGAAGGCAAGGTGTTTGAAATTGCAGAACAAGGGATGCGTCAAGAGCAAGGCTTCCGCCCCGTTCGTAGCATCATGAAAAACACCCTTGCGCAAATTGAAGAACTTGGCAAGCAAGGCGAAGGAATAACAGGAGTATCAACAGGCTACAACGAGTTAGATGAACTAACCAATGGATTGCAAAAAGGTGATTTGGTGATTGTTGCGGGTCGTCCGTCTATGGGTAAGACAACCTTAGCTATGAATATTGCAGAATATGCTGCTGCCAATAACAAAATCCCCACCGCTGTTTTTTCTCTCGAGATGCCCGGTGAACAGCTCACTATGCGTTTGTTGTCTTCCATGGGGCGAGTGGATCAGACGCGCTTGCGTAGTGGTCGTTTATTAGAGGAAGACTGGCCGCGCATTGCTAGTGCCGTTAAGATATTTTCTGATACACCATTGTACATTGATGATAGTGCGGGGCTAAGTCCGAATGAGGTACGTGCAAGAGCACGCCGCCTTGTGCGCGAACATGGGGACCTTGGCTTAATCGTACTGGATTATCTTCAACTCATGCAAGGTAACGCTGGTCAGAATGAAAACAGGACGAATGAAGTATCCGCTATTTCACGTTCACTTAAAGCACTAGCTAAAGAACTAGAGGTGCCGATTGTAGTACTTTCTCAGCTCAATCGAAGCTTGGAGCAACGTCCTAATAAGCGCCCTATCATGTCTGACTTGCGAGAGTCAGGTGCGATTGAGCAGGATGCGGATGTCATTATGTTTATTTATCGTGATGAGGTATATAACCCAGAAACAGAGCATAAAGGTATGGCGGAGGTCATTATCGCTAAACAAAGAAATGGACCTATTGGCACTACGCGATTAACTTTCCTTGGCAAATACACACGTTTTGAGAACTTTACACCCAACATTTATTCACCAGAATAAAGCAAATGTCACGCCCTGCTTCCATCACTATTCATTCTTCGGCTTTACGTAACAACCTCTTAGTGGCAAAGCAAGCAGCTCCGAATAGCAAGGTAATGCCAGCTGTTAAAGCGAATGCCTATGGTCATGGAATCATTAGTACTGCTAGTACATTATCTGATTTAGCTGATGGTTTTATTGTTGCCTGTATATCGGAAGCACTAGTACTTCGAGAATCCAACATAACCAATGAACTGCTAGTCATACAAGGTCATCAAACGATTGAAGACCTCAATATCGCAGCTGAAAAAAATATACGCTTAGTCATTCATGATGAGGCACAACTGGACCTTTTGGGTAGTTTCTCCTCAAAGCTAAATCTTAAAGTAGCGCTTAAGCTTGATACAGGAATGCATCGACTCGGAATAGAGCCCTCTTTAACACCCTCTATTTATGCAAAACTTCAAGCACACTCTAGTATCCACCCTGATATCTGGTTAATGACTCACTTAGCTTGTGCTGATGACATCAAGAACCCTTACACACAGCAACAAATTGCCACTTTTGAACATCACACTCAGTCATTTTCTACCACAAAAACAATCGCCAATTCAGCAGGTATTCTAGCTTGGGCAGGCTCACATAAAGATTGGATACGACCTGGCATTATGATTTACGGCTCTTCTCCCATAATGGGAAAGAGCCGTAAAGACTTCAATTTACAAGCCACTATGACATTAGCGGCTCCTCTCATTGCTATACATCCCCTTAAAAAAGGTGATGCTATTGGCTATGGTTCAACATGGACTTGTCCGCAGGATATGCAAGTAGGGGTGGTAGCCTGTGGCTATGCTGATGGCTACCCTCGACATGCTGCAAGCGGCACTACCGTGTTTTTAAATGGAAAACTATCTCAAACGCTAGGTCGTGTCTCTATGGATCTTATTGTTATTGATTTGACTAATATTCAAGCCGAGATAGGACACTTAGTAGAGCTGTGGGGGGGGGATATCAATGTAGACGATATTGCACAGTCTGCCGAAACTATAAGCTACGAACTACTTTGTCACGCTGGCTCCAGCTGCACAAAAACCATTGAACCTTCCTGAACAACCTCTGTCGTAACTTTTAGAGCTATTTAAAAGCACATGAAAAAGACGTAAAAAGCACTTTGCTGGTATTAACGACCTAACGTGCACTAATTTAAATCAAAAAAAGAACACTCTCGGAGAGAATCAATGAATATTATTTCAAAAAGCTTACTAACTGGAACGCTTGCATCTACCCTTATTATTTCAGGATGTGCATCCGGCCCTAATGGTAACGGTGGAATAACCAATGACCAAGCAAGAGTCCTTGCAGGTACCGTTCTTGGTGGTGTTGTAGGACACCAATTTGGTAAGGGAAGAGGTAAAACAGCCGCTACGATTCTTGGTGCACTTATCGGTGGTTATGTGGGTAGCGTGATGTCCAATCAAAGCCGCCAGCGCACTAATTATGCACTAGATAGAGCGCCAGATTATCAGCCTACTACTTGGACAGAACCTCAAACAAACAACCAATATACCGTTACACCTACAAGCACTTACAAAGCACCTGTTAATGGTCAACAAAGTGTATGTAGAGACTACAAAATGGATGCCTATATTGACGGGCGGTTACAGCAAGTCACAGGACGTGCATGTAAGGATGCTAGTGGACAATGGGTAGCAGTTCGTTAGAAACCCTATGTAGTAATGTCTAATAGGCACTAGTACATTGTCCAATTATAAATGTACTTGAATACTAACAATAATAGGGGGGCTGTAAAGCCCCCACTTTTTCGTGAATATTGGATGTCATAGCTGTCCAAGAATAGAAATAACCTCCCTACTTGCAAACGGCCTATTAGCCGTGCATCATCTACAGAATAATCTTGCGTAAGTTAGTGCGCTGAAGGGAGTCAATGCTAATGAAAATCAATGCAAAGAAAACAACACCTCACAAGGACTTAACTCCACCTCAGAATATTCCTTTTATTCAAAAAATTAAAAGCACAAGAAGGACAAGTAGTAATTCCCCTATAACACTTAGAGAAGGTGACTGTCTTAGTTGGGCCGCCGTTGGGAAAACTGCTAACGAAATAGCTGAAATTTTAAGCATATCTGAACATACTATCCACTTTCACACCAAGAATGCCATCAAAAAACTAGATGCTGCTAATAAAACCCACGCGGTTGTAATAGCCATACTTGCAAGGTATATCGTCATAAATTGAGCTATTTGTACAAAATTTAACTCAAAAACTACCAGTTATAGCAGGTACACTCTGCAATAAAAACTGCTAAATTACCCTAGAACCTTCGGTCATCTAACTAAACGTTTTCAGAAACCGCTGGAGATTATACAAAGAGTTCCGCTCAATTCTTTGTTACAAAGATCTTATGACCGAAGGTTCCATTTCCTCTCTTCAACCCCACCAAGCAAATCCAACATACTTTCGTACAGTGCAAAAGCTCTATAACCGAGGCACAGCTTCGATAAGCTTCTGGGTATAAATCTGCTGAGGATTCCCACAGACATCACTAGTTATCCCCTGCTCAACAATCTTTCCATCTTTCATCACCACAGTTTCATCACTTAAGTATTCCACCACTGAAATATTATGAGTAATAAATAGCAAGGTTAAATCACGCTGCTTCCGAATATCTAAAAGTAACTCTAATACTTCCGCTTGTACCGACACATCTAAAGCACTAGTTATTTCATCACAGACAATAAACTCAGGATTTAATGCAAGCGCACGTGCTAAACCAATACGTTGGCGCTGTCCTCCCGAAAACTCATGAGGATATCGCCATAAAAAATCACGTTCAAGCTGCACTGCCTGTAAAACTTCCGCTGCTAACTCAATGCGTTCATCATCACTATTGCCTATGCCATGTACTTTCATTGGTTCGGTCAGGGCCGTCGCTATTAATAGTCGAGGGTTAAGAGAAGACTGAGGGTCTTGGAATGCTATCTGCATTTTCTTTCGCCAAGGACGTAGCTCTTTATTTGAAAGCCCCACCAGCTCTGTTCCTTGTATCTTTACACTACCAGCAGTGGGAGCTTGTAACTGCAAAATAGCACGCCCTAAAGTAGTCTTTCCACTTCCTGACTCACCCACCAAAGCAACTACTTTGCCTTTATTAATATTTAAACTGACATCATCAACTGCTCTGATATTATCTACAACACGTTGAAATAAACCTTTGCGAATGGGAAAGAAGACATCCAAATTATTTACTTCAATTAATGGCTCAGTAACTTCTGTATTCTTTTCCCGCCGAGGCAAGTTTTCGGGAACAGCTGCCAATAATTTTTTACTGTAGTCATTTTGAGGTTGTCTTAATACCTGCTCAGTATCCCCAAACTCTACCAGCTTGCCTTGCTTCATCACCCCTACTTTATGGGCAATTTGTGCCACTACTCCAAAATCGTGAGTGATGAACAATACGCTCATTTTTTTACGCTCTTGAAGTTCACGTATTAACTTGAGAATCTCTGCTTGTACCGTGACATCTAACGCGGTGGTTGGCTCATCCGCAATCAATAAGTCAGGCTCACAAGCTAATGCCATTGCAATCATAACCCTCTGCCTTTGTCCCCCTGACAGTTGATGTGGGTAGTTATTAAAACGACTTTCTGCGTTCTTTATTTTCACATCGTTCATGGCTTGTAGCGCACGAGATTTTGCTTCCGTTTCTGACATACCATGGTGATGTAATAATAAGGATTCAGTAATCTGCTCTCCAATGCTATACACAGGGTTTAACGAGGTCATTGGTTCTTGAAAGATCATGGCTATTCGTGAACCACGTATATCACAGAGCCTTGCTTCATCCAAAGTCAGCATATTCACATGCTCGTGAGTCTCGTCATCCTTGCGCCAATCAAAAATAACCTCACCATCAGGATGATGACTAATGCCTTCTGGCAAAAGCTGAATAATAGACAGAGCCATAATAGACTTGCCACTACCAGACTCACCTACCAAACAAAAAGTCTGACCCTTCTCAATAGAAAAACTGACTCCATCTACCGCTTTAATCGTGTCTCCACCTGATTGTAGCCATGTTTTTAGGTTTTCGACTTTGATTAAACTACTAGGCTGTTCCTGTTTTTTCTGTTGGAGTCCTTCTTTCAGTTGAAGGCTCTTTTTCTTATTATTTTTTTCTTGTTGGTCGCTCATCCAACCACTCCTGCCTTTTTTGCTAACTGCGGATCTATTGCATCCCGTAATGCTTCGCCCATTAGGTTATAAGCAAATACCGTCATAAAAATAGCTCCACCAGGGAATACTGCCATCCACCAATTAAATACTGATGACTTAACCGCCTGATTCAGCATTTGCCCCCAAGAAGGTGAGTCTACCAATCCAAGCCCTAAGAAACTCAATGTCGCTTCTGCCAAAATCGCCGAAGCAACACCAAAGCTGACTCCAACCAATAAGGGTGCGACGCCATTGGGTAACATATGCCTGAATAGAATTGATCGTAGAGGAAGACCACTAGCAATGGTGGCTTGTACAAAATCCTGCTTCCTCAGACGTAGAAATTCTGCACGAATATAACGAGCATAACCGGACCAACTCGTCAGCCCAATAATCACCATCATGATATAAATACTTCGTCCAAAGAAAGCAACAAAGGTCAGCAATAGAAATAGCGTAGGAATGGACTCGAAAATTTCTACCAGACGCATTCCCAACATATCCACTATGCCGGAAAAGTAACCCATTAAGCCGCCCAAAATAACACCAATGACCATCGCTATACCGGTAGCTAAGAAACCAATACCTAAAGCAATTCGGCTAGCATGAACCATACGGCTAAGGACATCTCCTCCATTTTCTTCCGTACCCATCCAATGAACATATTGCTTATCTGCTAAAGGAGCTTCTAATGGCAAGCGTCGAACATCACGTAAATAATCCCTAGGCGCATAGGGAATCATTGGCATCACAGCCCAATCATATTTTTCACTGTTGAGATCATGGCGGAAATTTTCGTAAACAATATTTTCTTGCTCAACCACAAACTGTTTACTAACGATTGTGACCCCTACAATCATTAATAAAAATACGAATAATAAGGTCTTTAATGATTGACGTAATGGACTTAGAAATAAGAATAGCAAAATGAAAAAAGCGGCTAATACAATAATATCTTCCGTAGTTAGGTAACGTAATACCGGGGCTGACAAGTTTCCGTTTTCGCTAACTAGCAACGGCATGGAATTCGCTATAAAGGGAGCAAAAACTGCCAGCAACGTCAGTATACCCACCCAAATTAAGCCTATTTTTGCACCCCAGCCGGAGAAAGACTGCCGCAAGATACGCTGAGTAAAGGTTTCACCTGCTTTTCTCATGGTATTTTTCTCATTCGTAACTAACTCGAGGATCAACAAGGGTATATAGGAAATCAGCTACTAGATATCCAACCAATGTCAATAATCCACTAATCAAGGTAATTGATAGCATCAATTCACGGTCTCTGCCTTTGACTGCCTCAATAGCAAGTTTTCCCATCCCATCAATACTAAAAATGGACTCAACAATAATCGAACCCGCCAACAAACTAGGCAACAAACCGGCTGAAACGGTAATTAAGGGCATCAAGCTATTCCGAAAAACATGCCTCCATAGCACATCATCTTCAGCCACTCCTTTAGCACGAGCAGTACGCGCATAATCTGCTTGGAGGTTTTCCAAAATCGAGGTTCTAGTTAGTTTTGCAAGAAACGCAAAACTGCCATAGGAAAGCGCTATTACAGGTAATATCAAGTGCCAGATTCGGTCAAATAAGAAGCCTCTAACAATAGGCTCATCAATTATCTTAAAAGCAAGCAGCAACCCGACACCTGCGCCAACAAGCCCTAATCCACCAATACGAAAAGCTGGGAATGTTGTCCAAGCAAGTAAAGCCATCACCGTTGCACTAATTAAAGGCAATAAAACTTGATTAGCTAACAGCTGCTCTGGGTGAGCCATTGCCATCCACCAGCCTAGCGCTAGCCCAATACTCCCTGCAATAACAACTCTTAGATTTCGTTGAGCTGATAGAGCTAAGCTCACCAAAAGTACAGCTCCTAATGACATACCAGCAAATACCTTGCCAACCGACAAAAAGGATAGACCTGTCGGTAAAAAAGGCATATCTAGTGCTTCACGCTCACTTAAACCTGCGGTAGGAAACCAGAACCAATGCTGGGAATTGGCAAAAAAACCGATCATAAGCACTCCCGCAAGCATGGTAGGAATAGACCATAACCCCAACATCGTGACGCTGGACACCACATCAAAGCGCCCACCTCTATCCGTTGCAGCTTTTACACCGACAACAATCGCAATAATATAAATCAAGGGAATAGTAATAACATTGAGCAGCAAGGTAATGGGCAAACGCTCTTTAATTAGCTCTGCAACAGGGCGTCCATAATTAAAACTTTGACCTAAGTCTGAGCCTTTATTGAAAGAAAACTTTCCAACCTCACCCCCCTCTGTTATTTCAAAGCCAACGGGGGAAACATTATTTAACCAGCGCAGGTACTGTACAGGTGCAGGGTCATCCAATCCGTAGCGTTTATTGTAATAATCTTCCAGTGCTTTTCTTTCAGCAGGTTTCATATCCATGCCGTGCGACAAGGTTTGTGCGGTAATACCTCCAGGAGAGGCCGCCATCACCGTAAACACTAGTATGGTAATTCCCAACAATGTGGGAATCATCAACAAGAGCCGTCTAAATAAATAGGTAAGCATTAGTGGCTATATTTCTGCATTGACTTAGGGACATACTGCTCTTTCGGATAAATATCTTTGCCCATATTTAAACCCAACTTGGTCATTTCTAAGTTTTGTATACGCTTATCAATAAAGAGCAATGATTTTCTTCTTAGTAGGAAAGTATAAGGCTGGTCTTCATACATAACCTTTTCAGCTTCTCTCCACAACGGCATACGCTTATCTTCATCAACAATACCTCTAGCTTTATCAATATATTTATCAAGTTCGGGGTTTTTATAATTGATATAATTATCCCCATTGGTTTTAGTTTGTGAACTATGAAACATCTGATAGATATCCGTTTCAATACCACTACTCCACCCTAGAACAATGGCATCAAAACTCTTTTTATCCATCATCTCCAGCATCACTGGCCATTCCTGCGGATTAGGAATAAGTTTCACGCCTGCTTTTGCATAGATATCTTTCAATAGCAATATCATGCGCTTAGTATCTTCACTATCTTGAAAATAAGTCAGTTCGAATTCAAGATTGTCGCCTTTTTCATCTTCCAGAACACCGTTTCCATCACGGTCCTCATAACCTACTTCTTTCAATAGTTGCTTTGCCTTATCAAGATCGAAGTCTCTGGGCAATAAATCTTTGTTGTGCTGTTTACTACGAGGACTAAATGGGCTAACTGCTGGCTCCGCATAACCCAAGAAAATATCTTCGATAATACGTTTTCTATCGGTTAAATAGGTCATAGCCTGTCGTACACGTTTATCAGCAAACAAGGTCGCACTACCCTCTTTTTCCTGATTCCAGCCAATATATGAGTAACCTGCGATAGGTTTCATATATTCAAAGTTTTGACTTTTATCCATGATTTGCTGATCCGACTTCAGCTTTTCATATTCAATCGGCCTAGCTCCATAGACATCAATATCCCCATTTCGAAAGGTCGTTAGTTCGGCACTTGAGTTCTGAATTATTTTCCAAATGATGCGATCAAAAGACGGTTGCACAGCCCCCCAGTAACGAGTGTTTCTAACCAGCTCGACACCACCCTGATCAGGGGTCCAACCTTTCGTACTAGGCAAACGATAAGGACCTGTTCCAAATAGCAGACCTTTAGACTCATTGAACTCTTGTGGTTTTTCTAGGTAAGGTCCGTAAAAGTGCTCTGCTAAAATATCCATGCCGCCGGCTAATTCCAGTGCTTCAAAATAGGGTTCTTTGTACACGAACTCCACTTCATGCGTCCCCTTAGCAATAACACTCTTTATCTTTTCATAATAAGCGCGTTCACGCGGTGCTTGAATTTTTTCATTCATAATGAAGTTAAAGGTGAAGACCACATCAGATGCATCCATTGGCTCGCCATCTGAAAAGGCAATATCATCACGGAGCTTGAAATTAATCACCAGCCCATCATCACTAATTGTCCAGCTTTTCGCTAAGAGTCCATTCCATTCTAGGGTATCAGGGTCACGTGCCAACATGCTTTCCATTACGTAGCGTTGCACGCTAGATGAATAGACATCGGTAGAAACTAAAGGTGAGATTGTTTTTAAGGAGTTTCCAAAAGCAGTTACATTCCAGTCCCCTTGTGCATATTTAGGTTGCTGTGTTGCATCCCATGCACGTTTGAAGACTTTTGGTACTGCTGCCTCTACAACAGAATTTGATTCCTGCTGCTGAGTAGATCGTAAGTTAGTATTAGCCAGCTTTTTTTGAATCGCACTTAACGAACTTCGTAAACTACTCACATCGCGTGATTGATCTGACAACGCTTGTTCCATAGCCGATAGCTTGGTCCACTCTCTATCTCGTTGGTACATCGACAGAATGATCAAGATAATAATCAGCGCTAGTAGTCCGAATAAAAAATAGTCTTTACCAGTAGTTCGTTTTTGCATGATTTTTCACTTTTTATTTGTTTTGCCAATGATAAACAGGTGCGGCAAGAATAGCCAACTCATTCAGGCGAATGAATACCCATGTAAAGGATAGTGTCTTTAAGAAACAAACCGAGAACCCTCCTATATTTATAGTGAAGCTTAGATGAGTAATCAATAAACAGGAGACGACCTATGAATCAGCAAGATTTCCCAAATGCACCTAACGGCTGGACTGTAGAAGATACCGAAGCAAAAGCCAGTGATATTGGTATATCTTTATCCGGCGCTCATTGGCAAGTTGTACAAGCATTACATGAATATTTTGATAAGAATGAGTCCATCAATCGAAGAGAACTGACGGATGCCCTTGATGAAAAATTTCATTCGCAAGGTGGTCTAAAGCATCTCTATAAACTGTTGCCCGGTGGCCCTGTTGCTCAAGGCTGTGAGCTAGCTGGAATTGCTTTACCTGCAGGAAGCGTTGATCAATCATTTGGTAGTGTTGTTTAACACATCCTTTACTACTAAGAATAGTAAAAAAGGTATGAGTAAACGATCATAGCCTAAGCCTCCTCTTGTCTAAATTGCCGTGCTATTTTCACGTAGCATGGTACGCTCTTTTTGCTGACTCTCGTAACTATTCAACCAGTTACATTTAAGTCTAAATCAAAGTTCAGCGGCTAAACAATAATAATAAAAATGAGCCTCTCCCATGAATAATTTAAAAAAACATAGCATTTT
>JAZGES010000085.1:0-2697 GCA_036478935.1 Thiotrichaceae bacterium | reverse complement strand
TGTATGCCAGTGAAGACAACGTGTCTAAACTAAAGCTTGAATGGAAAAAAATACCTACCGACATACGCAATAAAAGCAATGCTATTCTGCTCTATAGTAAAGCGCTTGTTGCAGCGGGTGATAACGTTACCGCTAATAAGCTAATGACAACGACACTCAACAAGCAATGGGATGACCAGTTAGCTCAACAATACGGTTTATCTACACATGACAACCTCAATCAGGCAATAAGACAAGCTGAAAAGTGGTTGCCTGATCACGATAAAAGCCCCGTTTTTTTACTGAGTATTGCTCGACTCTATCGAAAAAACCAGCTGTGGGGCAAAGCGAGAAGCTTTTTTGAATCCAGTTTAAACCTAGCACCTAATGCAGAAGGCTATCTTGAGTTTGCAGAATTATTAGAGGAAACAGGCGAAAGAGCGAATGCGGAGCTGTGCTACAAGGTTGGGTTGCAGTATTGCATCCATAAAAAAGGCCAGCCTCTTATGTTAAATAGTAGAGACGCTAGCCGTGTATCTAAACCAGACTTAGAAGTTATTAGACCTCCCCTATCTGATTATGCGTTAGGCTCTGCCGATACAGCTAAAGACGGCGCTAAAAACCACGTCGGAACAAACACTAACTTTGTCATTGATGCGGCTATTGAACCACGAACATAGCGATTATTGTGCCATCAAATGTTCGTATTTAAGCATTAACTCATCTTCAGACTCTTCGTTATCAGGGTCTTTTGGAATGCAGTCTACAGGGCAAACTTCTACACACTGCGGCTCGTCATAATGACCAACACATTCTGTACATTTTGTGCGATCAATCTCATAGATTTCATCACCCATGTAAATCGCCTCATTGGGGCATTCTGGCTCACAAACATCACAGTTAATACATTCATCAGTAATTAGTAATGACACTAAGATTTCCTCTTCTTTAATATTTGACGGGATTCTATCAGCTGGACTTTATAAAACCCTACTTTTTTTCGTTGATAGCCTTGGATAATGGAAAAAAAGTGATTGTTATCACCGTTTCTCTATCTAAAGATTTCCTATAGGTAGATAGTTGGGCTTAGTTACGAAATATCAATGACTTTGCTGTGTCGATTTTAGAGCCTTTGATCGAGTCTCGATCATTTTCCAAAGCTTGGATTCACCAACAGTTGCTGATATTAAATCTCAAAGATGGATACCACAAAACTAAGAGTCATATTAATAAGGTTCGTTAGAATATTATTACTACCATCTATCACCTATTTTTTTAATCACCTTGATTAATAAGGTAAATGCTTATATATAGAACATATTAAGACTTCAGATTATGGGTCATATGAGCTTACAACTGCTATACTGTAACTCAGTAGCCCATTGGGTCTTATTTAACCACTTTCACCATTGAAATTAGCTCTTACGTCGAACCACCAAGGACACAACTTGCCCTACGCACTAAAAAAATTAATTGGATTGCTGCTGCTTCTAGCAAGTGTTGGCACCATTTCAATACAAACTATTTATTACCTACTCGCTAATACGTAAGGATTAATCAAGCATATATGTCAAATGTATCCAAAGTTAAGCGTATCAATA
Source organism: Thiotrichaceae bacterium (assembly GCA_036478935.1). Lineage (GTDB taxonomy): Bacteria > Pseudomonadota > Gammaproteobacteria > Thiotrichales > Thiotrichaceae > HyVt-477. The sequence continues at coordinate 1,117 of JAZGES010000085.1, read as the reverse complement.
GTCCCGCCGATGTTGTCCATGAAGTTCGTTATGGACTTAAAGGTGTTTTACTCTATTTTCTCCCCCTTCCTGTTTTAATTGCTGCAATCGTTTCGCTGGTTCAAGGGAACTTCTGGAAAACCATCATCTTGGGAACGTCATTCGCAGGTTTTATGCTGGCAGCTATTATTGCTCGTCATGGCTTAAAAATAGAATCCAGTTTCGTACGAAAGAAATTTGCAAAAGCTCCAGGCACACCTTATAAAAGTGTAGCTGCACTCATCCTAGCCATTACCACTGCCTTGACAGCTTACTTCGCCACAGAGCATAGTTTATTCAGCAGTATACTGACCGGTGCCGCTGCATTACTTGGTTTTATGTTTTCATATGGCTTAGACCCGCGCAAAGATAAAACAGGCAATATCTCGCTGGGTGTTACCGCAGAAGAAGTGATTGAAGCGCTAGAAGTAGCAGAAATTAAAATCACTGGCTTAGAAGATGCTAAGCGAGGTATTAAAAACCTCGACTTCAAGCAAAGAATAGATCGCATAATCGTTAAGGCTCGGGATATTTTAGCAGTTATAGAAGACGACCCCCGTGATTTACAACGAGCCAGAAAATTTCTAAAAGTGTACTTAACCGGTGCGGAAAGAGTGACTCAAAAATATGCTCAAACCCATAAAAGAGAAGCCACTACCGATACATTAGATGCTAATTTCGGTCGTGTATTAGATTCAATAGAACAAACATTTAATACACAACACACTAAACTCAAAGAAAATGACCAGTTCGATCTGGATGTACAGATTGAAGTATTGGAAACACAGCTTAAACAAGAGGGTGTCGTTTAAACACGTTCTGTTTTTACGAGCAACTTCTAACACAACAATAGGAAATAGATCATGCCTGATGATAAGCAGCAAACCACTATACCAACTGCAACTAAGTCAACTGCAACGACTACAACTGATAGCTCAACTTTGGAATCAACGATTGTACAGGGGACTGAGCTTTCAACAGATCAAGACATCCCTGCTGATATCATTGGCTATGAAGAGTCTAGTGTAGAAGATAAAAACATGATCGAACCTATTCTGTCCGAGATAGATTTAAAGGATAGAAATTCTATTTTATTTTT
>JAZGES010000084.1:0-7903 GCA_036478935.1 Thiotrichaceae bacterium | reverse complement strand
GCCATTCGACCGGGTAGGAGTTTTACGAGGAAAAAGAAAATGACTCCTCGACATAAATTCCACCCTTCATACAAGAGAGCTTTATAATTATCAGTAGGTTATCTCTTAAGTCAATGACATTGGGCATCCGCCGGTATGACGGAACACAGACTAATCGACAAACCTGACTGTATATACTTTTAAGATGATTAATACTTTTAACATTTCGTACCCATGTCTACCCATAGCAATACTTTCAAGTTCCCGTTAAACTTCCGCTACTAATATGGTTGCAGTCAGCATCCATAATTAAATCAATAGTTGATTGAGTCCGCCACAATGAGTAGAAAGATTGAGTTATTAGCACCCGGTGGGGATGTTGAAGCAATTAAAGCCGCAGTGATTGCAGGCGCTAATGCTGTGTATTGTGGTTTAGATATGTTCAATGCTCGTAACCGCGCCTCTAACCTTTCTTTCGATGAGCTAATTGGTGTCATACGTTTAGCGCATAAATACGGTTGTGAAGTATTTTTAACTTTGAACGTGGTTATTTTAGAGCAAGAACTGTCTACGATGATTAAGCTATTGAATAAGCTGGTCAACTCGGGCATTGATGGTATTATTGTGCAGGATTTAGGGGTTTTCAATTTAGTTAAAAAGTATTTTCCTACGCTCAATATTCACGCTTCCACTCAGATGACAACGCATAACGAAGGTCAGGTTTTGTTCTTGTCTAAAATCGGAGCTACGCGTGTGAATTTGTCGCGCGAGATGAATCTTCCTGAAATCAAATCATTAACCGCCTTGGCACACGAACATAATGTACTGACCGAAGTCTTTGTTCATGGTGCTTTGTGCATTGCGTTTTCGGGGCAATGTTACTCTAGCTCTGTAAGCGTGGGCAACTCAGGAAACCGTGGGCGATGCAGCCAAGCCTGTCGTGATGAGTATGAAACTACCGCAGAAGGACATCGATTTCCGCTGAATTTAAAAGATAATTCTGCCTACTTTGATTTGCCAGAATTGGTGGATGCAAAAGTTGATTCATTGAAAATTGAAGGCCGTATTAAAGGTGCACATTACGTTTATACCGTCACCGATACGTGGCGTAAGCAAATCGATCAATTTGTTGAAACAGGAAAATTGCTTGCGGATGATTCTAACTTGCATCGCGTGTTTAACCGCGATTTTACCAACTCATTTTTGCAGGGCGATCTAACGAAGGATATGTTCATTGATAGCCCTCGTGATTATAGTGTTCAGCACGCGGTTCAAAAACAAGGTGCCGTTTCCGTTGTGCACATAGAAGAAGTGAAGAAAGAACTGTATTCCAAAAGGAACAAGCTTGGCGATGAACTCATTGAAAAAATTAAATATCTGAGCATTGCCAAGCAACGTCTTGCTTTGGCTTTTTCTGGCAAGCTTGGTGAGCCTTTATGCTTAGCGATGACGATTAGCGATGGTTATAGTGATAGCAACAAAGTCCATACTCTGCATACTGAATCAAAACTCAGTGCCGCAAATAAAATGTCTATTGATCGCACTATTTTAGAGAAACGCTTCAAAAATTTCGCCATCTCTGGCTTTACACTTGAAGACTTTGACTGCTCTGATTTGGCTAAAGGCTTAAGCCTGCCTCTTAAAGAGCTAACGGTTCTTAAAAATAGTGCTGCCTTGTGGTTAAATAATTCTGTGGAGCTTATTCCACACGTTGATGTTCCTAAATTAGAGAAGAGCCTAGTCGCGACTCAAAGCGATAATAGCAAGCCCACCCCGACCCTATCGATTTTGATTGCTGATGTAAAAGATATCCCTTTGTGTGATTTAACCTGTGCAGATGTGTACTTTAAACTGCCCGAAAGTTGGAAGAAAGACTGCAATAAGCACATAGACATTTTCTTAGAAAACCCTCGATTGATTCCATGGTTTCCTGCGGTATTAATCGGTAAGGATTATGATGAATCTGTGCGCTTGCTGGAACAGGTTCGTCCTGAACGCATTGTCAGTAATAACACGGGTGTTGCTTATAAAGCCTTTGAAATGGGGATTGAGTGGATAGCAGGCCCGTTCCTAAATACCACCAACTCCTACGCCCTGCTAACCTTAAAAGAAGCCTTAAACTGTGCAGGCGCTTTTATTTCAAATGAAATAAATCATCTACAGATTAAGAACATTGCGCGTCCTGAACACTTTAAATTGCTCTACAGTATTTACCACCCTATTTTGATGATGACTAGCCGTCAGTGTTTTTTCCAGCAAACGGTTGGCTGTAACAAACCGAGTATTGAAGACGGCTGTATGTTGAAGTGTAAGAAGGCTACCACCATCACCAATGTGAAAGGCGTGTCGTTTGCGGTTGATAAACAAAGAGGCGGTTATCCAAGCATCTATAACGATGAGCAATTCTTGAACTTTGATATTGTTAATGATTTGGAAGACTTATTCGATGAATTCTTTATTGATCTGACTAATATTGGTGCTGGCTCTAAAGCTGAGCTAGATAAAGCAGAGCTAATTAAACAGTTTGAAAATTTCTTAAACGGGGGTGGCGATAGAGGGGGCGATGGGGGCGTCGATGTGGACAACATCACCAACAACAAGCGTGAACAAGCGCAACAGCAACTCAACAAGATGATTACCGTCTCGACCAACGCGCAATATAGCCAAGGGCTCTAAGCTCGTGACGACTTCCGCGCCATTACAAAAAGAATCACTAGAAGCATTACCGATTTTGTATTCATTACAACATTGTCCTTACGCGATGCGTGCGAGGCTGGGGATTTTATTGGCTCAACAACCCGTCATGTTGCGGGCTATCACCATGCATAATAAGCCTGACGAAATGTTGACTGCCTCTCCGAAGGGAACGGTGCCAGTATTAGTTGTAGATTCTAATCTTGTGGTAGATGAAAGTTTAGACATTATGCTGTGGGCGCTAACGCGCCATGATCCGCAAAACTTGCTGTATTCTCACCCAAATACAGGCCAAGAAACAGGGCAAAACAAAGCGTTAGCCGAAATGCTAAAAGTAATTGAAGAAAATGACCAACAATTCAAGCCCAGCCTAGAAAATTACAAACGTGCTAAACGTTTCCATCATGAGTCAGAAGACGCTGATCGCCTAGAATGTGAGCCATTTATTCAACGCTTGGAGAGTCGTTTAACTCAGCATGATTTCTTTATGGGGCCAACGCCTAGCTTGCTTGACTATGCGCTACTGCCTTTTGTTCGACAGTTCTCTAAAGTGAACCGACCGTTATTCCGAGAAGTCCCTTACACGAATTTACAACGCTGGTTGGATCACCATTTACAAAGCCAATTGTTTGCTAAAGCCATGTTTAAGTATCCGTTATGGATGAAGAGTGGTGAAGCATTTTTGTTTGGGGAATAAGTTACTTCATCTTGATACCAACTTGTTTTTCTCGTTGTAGGGTCGAATGGATTCGACATGTATCTGCATACCTCTCTTCACGGGTCGAATACATTCGACCCACATTAAGCCAGCTCAAGAACTGAGAAATGTGTTATCTCAATATAAACCCCTACTTTCGACTGAGCTAAATCGTAGAATAGATATAATGTAGCTCACTTGAGAATTTAAATAGAGTAGCTCATCGCCACCCATAGATAAGAACCGGATTGTTTATTTTCCATCCATACTTCTTACACATTTGACCAGTATGATTTGCGTATACCTTCATTCAAATTTTCAAACAGGGCATACCAATGAGAAATTCTACTAACAAAACAATACAATCTTACTGTGTCGCTTTTTCGCTGTCAGCAATGATATTTATGTTACAAGGCTGTGGCGGCAGTAGCGATAATACCTTCACCACAACTACTGATACCACTGACACATCAACCATCACTTTAGCGAGTTTAGGTGAAAAACTGTTTTTTGATACCAGTCTTTCAGTTCCCGCAGGTCAATCTTGTTCAAGTTGTCATACGCCTAGTGCTGGTTTTGCTGATCCCGATAGCGGATCACCCACCTCTTTAGGGGCAGATAGCTCAAGCGTTGGCACACGAAACTCCCCTACTGCAAGCTATGCCGCACATATCCCTGATAGTACTACTACACCTGTATTAACTGGTGGACAATTCCTTGATGGTCGAGCTGCATCTTTAGAAGAACAAGCAAAAGGACCTTTCTTGAACCCAGTGGAAATGGCTAATGCCAGCGAAGAGGATGTCATTGCCAAGATCAAACTCACCGACTACGCCAGTGACTTTGAAACACTTTTTGGTATAGATATTTTGGAAGATGTCGCAACATCCTATGATCATGTTGCCGATGCTATAGCAGCCTTTGAACGCACTTCAGTGTTCTCACCCTTCACTTCAAAATTTGATCAAGTAGCCGCAGGGACAGCCACTTTCACAGCAGCAGAAGCTAGAGGTCAGCAGTTGTTTAATGGGAGAGGTCAGTGTGATACCTGTCATGCCAGCCCAAACAACAGCGAAGAAGTCTTCTCCGATTTTGAATTCAAAAATATTGGCGTACCGAGTAATGGCACTTTATTGAATATTTTGTCTGATTCTAGCTTTATTGATAATGGTCTGGGAGGAGTCACTGGAAACAATGGCGACAATGGAAAGTTCAGAACACCCAATTTACGTAATATCGCCAACACAGCACCTTATATGCATAACGGCGTGTTTAATACATTAACCGAAGTCGTTGAGTTTTATAACACGCGAGATACCACCTTTCCTGATGCACCAGAAGTTAATCAAAATGTGGATCAACGTGGGCGCATTGGTGAATTGGGTTTAAATACCAATGATGTTGATGACATAGTCAGCTTCTTGGGAACGTTGACAGATCAGTAAGTTGGTTAACTCATACATCTCATAAACTCTGTAGGGTTGAACTTATTCGACTCGTGTTAAAAGGTACTAATACAGGTCGAATGAATACGGCCCTACTACGAGATTATAAAAAATTCAAATCTGCTCATTCCACATCCCCTAACTCAAATTTATACCCAACTCCATAAACCGAATGAATCGCTTCTTTCTTAGGCATCATACCTTTGAGTTTTTGTCTTAGTTTTTTCACATGGCTATCAACGGTACGATCACTAACGATTCGACCATCTTGATAGATATAATCCATCAATTGTTGGCGAGTATAGATACGTCCTGGCTGGGAAATTAGCATTTCTAATAATTGAAATTCAATTGAAGTCAATTCTAACGAGGTATCACCATAAACCACTCTATGACTTTCCGAGACAAGGTATAAACTCATCTCACCCGGCACTTTAGGTGCGAACCGACGTAACACTGCTTTTACCCGAGCGACCACTTCACGTGGACTAAAGGGTTTGCAAATATAATCATCAGCTCCCATTTCCAAGCCCAACAAACGATCAATTTCTTCAACTTTAGCGGTGACCATGATGATAGGAATATCTGAGTGTTTACGTAGTTCACGACAAATTGTAATACCATCAATGTTGGGGAGCATAATATCAAGCAGCACCAAATCTGCCGAGTTATTAAGCAACCAAGTTAAAGCTTCAGCACCATCACCTATAACCTCCACGGCAAAGCCATTGAGCGTGAGATAGTCTTGCAAAACCGAGGCAATTTTATCTTCATCTTCAACAACCACTATTTTAGATTTCATGATTCAGTACTCTCTGTTTGGAGCGCTAATGGTGCTAGTGGTAATGTAATCAAGATACACAAACCACCTAAATCTGAATATTTTGCCGTTATAACGCCTTGATGTGCCTCCACTATGTTTTTACAGATAGCTAGTCCTAATCCGGAACCTCCCGTTTTACGATTACGAGAAGATTCAACGCGGTAAAGTTTGTCAAAAAGTTTAGAGAGTTGTGTGTTAGTTACTCCGGGTTTGGAGTCATCCCAACTGATACGAACCGTTTCTGATGTTCTGTGGAGATGAATTTTGACTTCCCCTCCCTCATCGGTATAGCGAAGGGTGTTTTGCATCAGATTGGAAAAGAGTTGTGTCAACCGCTGATAGTCCCCCACCATGATAAAAGGATCGGGATTCATCTCAAATATGAGCTTTATTTGGGCTTTTTCTAACTCAAGCGTCTTCATTTCTACAACATCATCAATGATTTCTTGAATGTCAATGTTCTCCATTTTGTAGCTGAGCGCTCCTAAATCAGAAAGCGTTAGCTCGTGAAGGTCATTAATGAGGCGCGCTAGTTGTTTGGTTTCGGTATGCAAGGAGGTTAGTGATTCTGGTGTTGAGTTTCGAACACCGTCCAGTATTGCCTCTATCTCAGCTTGTAATATTGCCACGGGTGTCCGCAGCTCATGCGAAATATCTGCAATCCATTGTTGTCGTGCCTGTAAATTCTTTTGCAATGTATCTGCTAATAGGTTGAAGTTGGTTGCCAAATCCCCAAGCTCATCGCTACTTTTGTAATTCAACTGATGCTCATAGTCACCTGCAATTAATTTCTTAGCCCCTTTATCAAGCTGAAGAATAGGTTTCAACACACGTGATGCCAGCAGTAATCCAGTTAAGATGGAAAGCAATACCAACCCCAAAGATGCCCATGCATAGTTACGGTGTTGTTGACGAGAAAAAATCTGGTCAAGCTGATCGGTTAGCCTTTCTTTGGGCAAAAAGCCTAGATAACCCACCGTTTTTTTATTAAGTAGAATAGGTTTCCAGTGCACCTTATCGAGCTTGGCAGAGTGACCAAGAATCCTAACTTTATCTTTATCCGCTAAGAATAAAGCTTGGTCAAAGGAGAAAGCTGACGATCCTGCACCCAATCTAGGAGGCCTTCTTGGCGGCAAACCTTCGGGCCGTGGGGGTCTAGAACCAGAAGGCATACGACGAGGCGGTGGTCTATGAAAATCACGTGGTGGACGAAAACCTGGCGGCCTTCCATTCGGAGGTGGTGGTGGTCGAAAATCTGACGACCCATTGCGAGGGGGAGGAAGAGGTCTTCTGGTTCTTGAATCAGACTTACCCGATTTAACATATTTGGTAATTAACCTTCCCCAACGGTGACGTTCAGTATGAACCCAATCCCAATTACCTCGTGATTCGTATAAGGTAGCCAGCTCCTCTGTCATGGGAACTAGTTTAGCTTCCTCAATTTGCTGTACGTAGTCAGAAAAACCCCGTCGAAAGCTCCAGCTATTCAGCAAAAACAGGCTTAGTGTGAGTAATATATTTACTCCCACGATGGCAAATACAACCTTATGTCGAATACGTAGTTTCAAAACTTTAATTAGATTTTTCTAAATAATACATAGTATATTCATGTATTTACTATCCTTTTAAGTAGGTCTTCACCGTACTAAAAGCTGCTCATTGCAACAGGAAGTGAGACTTCAGTCTCGACAAGCTTGTTCGTAACTCTGCATTAGCGCTCACCCTTGTATGCACGGTGGTTACAAGTAGTATTGTACTGTTAATAAAATATTTGAAAACACCTAATGAAAAACACTTATTCAGATTGCCCCCGCCCTTCTTATTTACAACACTAAGATCCGGGCTTCGGAGGGGGATGCGCAGAAAAAATTAATAAACTGCGCCCTTTATGCGCCGCATTAAGGAAAACGAGAGCAATTTGAATAGGTACTTACAAAGGGTATCTCTATTATTTAGGTCAGACTTAACCAAAACTCCTAAAGCTTTACTGCGTTTAGTATATAGGGGGAGTTAGCCCAAAAAATGGAAGAAATGTGCAAAGAATAAGGAAATTGAAGCATTGAACATCCCTACGTTATGCTTTCAGCTATGTCTCATAAAAAAACCATCACCTTTAGACAGAAAAAGGAGGAAAGATAATTCTCACTATTATTTGTTTTGTTGAATGAAAGTAACAACTTTGTCTGAGCTTTAAACAACAATCTCACTGTGAGTGAGTTTAAAAGCTCCAACGAAGGTTTCCTGAAACAACATCCAAGTCCTCTG
>JAZGES010000083.1:0-3454 GCA_036478935.1 Thiotrichaceae bacterium | reverse complement strand
CTAGATACCAAATGCTTGCTAAAACTAAAACAAAGGATTGACCATGCCATCACGCATATTATTTATATTCCTGTCACTATCTCTAACAATAACCAATCTTGCACAAGCAGGAAAATTCCCGATTGGCATAAACACCAATGAAGTCATGCAAGTAGACTCTAGTGTGCCCTTTGTAAATTTGTTCAAAATGTCATTGCCCTTCGATGAAGCTAACGCAAAACTCACACGTGGCAATATTAGTTATGATCGCAATGGATGGCCAAAGAATCTCAACGGGGGACACGCAGGAACAAACCTGATTCATTGGCTCCCTGCAGGTACTTTACCAGATGGAAACTATACCGTCCTGTACGATGGTCAAGGGAAAATAGAATATACCGATGATGCTAAAGTCATCTCAAGTCAGCCGGGGAAAGACATCATCCACATCGCAGCAGGTCATGATAAGTTCTTTAAAGTCACCCTGATCATTAAGCAAAGCAATCCAAAAAACTACATTAAAAATATACGCGTATTAATACCCGGTGGTATTTGTGCGAACAACCCATTCCAACGAGTAGACAACGCACAGCAGTGTCGAGGCAACTATCAAGCCTTCGCAGCCCATCACCAACAAATTGTATTTAATCCTGACTATCTTAGATTTATGAAAGACTTCGACACCATTCGTTTCATGAATATGTCAGGTATCACCCGCAACCCTCTAACCTCATGGAACCAGCTACCCCATATGCAAGAGGCTACATGGGCAGGTAAAGAAGGTCGTCGTGGTGCACCTTTACAAGTGATGGTTGCTTTAGCTAACAAACTCAATCGTAATGCTTGGTTCAATATCCCCGAACGTGCCAATGATGATTTGGTTCGCCGCTATGCTCAATATGTTAAACAGCACCTAAGACCGAATCTAAAAGCTTATATCGAATATACCAACGAAGCATGGAACCCAACCTTCACCGCCGCTAGATATGTACGCAGCAAGGGTGCACAGCAGGGTTTAGGGAATGACCACAATGGCGGACACAAATACTATGTAACGCGTGCAGCCCAAATCATGCGCATTTGGAAACAAGTTTTTGGCAACTCAAGCCGTGTAGTTCGAGTGATGGGAGCATGGAGTGCTAATCCCAAGCTCACTAAAATGCTAATGGAATACAACAACACCCCAAAAAACTTTGATGCCGTTGCCATTGCCCCTTATTTCTTTGTTCATCAAAAAGTACAGGCCGGAGTTAACAGCGTACCCAGTGTATTCAAGCTTTTAAAAGACGATAAAAACCCCTATTCATTAAATAACGTCAGAAAGATGATAGGCAAACAGCAAGCTGAAGTTAGTAAATATAGATTGAAACTCATCGCCTACGAAGGAGGACAACACCTTTATGCACCGGGCAATCGCTCTACCAAAGATGTCCCTACTAAATACTATGTCGGTGCAAATCGTGCCTGGCCAATGGAGAAAATGTATACCGAATTTCTGCAAAGTTGGAATCAAGAAACCAGAGGTGGGCTATTCACCATCTTCTCCTCACCCAGAACTTATCAGGCTTATGGTAGCTGGGGGATTAAAGAACATATCAACCAACCTGCGGCTAAGGCACCTAAGTATCGAGGTGTAAAAAAGTTTTTATAATCAAGGATAACCTCTTAGACATTTATTCAACAGGCAAAATACACTCGTGCTATATTCCTGCCTGTTAAATAAACAACACCACAATGGGGCATCATGAAAACACTTAATTTAATTATTCGTATTACTTTTTCACTTATTCTTCTTAGCAGTATTCAAGCTTGCTCACAGCAACAAGTGGTAAGCAGTGCTGTTTCTGTTGCCAAGCTTCCAGTGAAAGTGGCAGGTGCCGCTGCTGGAGCTGCCGGTGGCGTTGTAGGTGGAGCTGCTGGAAGCGTGGTTGGCGGTAGAATTGGAAAGCGTATTGGTAAAACAGTAGGATCAAAGGCTGCTAGAGCTGCGGTACCTAGTTTCTAAACCGAAAACACATCTGACATATACAAAAAAAGAGCCTCACAATGAGGCTCTTTTTCAGTTGCTATTAAAAGCAGGCATTTCAGCTATGCTTCATTTCACTCTCTTTACGTCTTCTAAAGTGAACAAGTAATATCAATAGCACCAATGGCAATAACTCCAAACCAAAGGCTCCACCACCGCCACCGCTAAAGGTTGAGCGTGAGCTTTTAAACATAGGTTGTTGAGTATCCACTCTACGGTTTTGAACTGGAGCAGCTGCTCTATTTGAAGCTGCTTGTTGCTCAACTTCAAGACGCTTACGGTTACTACGCTTGATACCTCTTTGTTCAAACTGCTCATCACGCATTACTACCATTGAGGTATGATTAGTTACTAAGCCATGCTCAACCGCTAGATCTACAATCGCATCTTTGTAATCGCCTTCTTCACCTAGATAATCAATGGTCTTTTGTAACTCAAGGATATGTGCATAAGCCCAAAGACGTTCTATTTCAGGGTTACTCGTCACTGTCTCAGGAAATGCAAAGGTGCTTTGATACACTTTCCTCTCACCGGATACCTTACCTTGCAACGTTACTTTTGCTTCACCTGATCCCCAGTAATGTCCAAAAATCACCATCTGCTCGCCACGATATAGCGTTGTGGGTTTTGAAGGTGTTTGATCACTGGTCTTAACACCAGAAACTTTCAATTCAACATCATGGAATGCCTGATGACTGACTTTGCTAGTGAATTCCAATAACTTGCCTGCTATATCATCACTATTTGACACACTCACTGCAAAGCCATGTGAAGTTTCAGCCATGCTGTTTAATAAAGGTCTATTTGCGCCATTTCCCATCACAGCGGTAAACAAACGTACATCACGACCTTCCATTAATTTTAAGAAGGCTTTCTTCTCAGTGACACCTACGTTGGCTTCACCATCTGTTACCAGAATAATCGCTCCGGTACGGTCAGCATCTAATGTATCTAAACCTTTCTTTAGTCCTGCATAAAGATTAGTACCGCCACGAACATAAGTTTTAGCCAGCTCATCACCCCAGTATTTTACATTCTGCGGCGTAGCATTCTCCCAATCAGAGGTTACTTCACTGGTACTGTCATCAAAGCGAATCAAACGGAAGCGATCATTACGGTTCAAGCTTTTCAATGCACGTTGTACACCATCCACCAAGGTACTGTACTTACCCGACATGGAACCTGACATATCTAATACAAATGCCCAGTCTCGACCTTCGGCAATCTTGGCAAGATCATCTCCTGGAGTCACTGTCATCATGTATGTGCCGCGCTTTGCTCCTTCCGCACGATAAGCCACTAGATCAACTGAACCCGGTAGATTTTGCGCTAACCTCCAGTAAACTACTACGTCCTTGTCTAACAGAAAGCGTTGATTGTTCTCTACTGGTTGATGACTCTCTACTGAGAAGTTTGCCTGCTGGATTCTCTTACCTTCAGCTTCTTCTG
>JAZGES010000082.1:0-8154 GCA_036478935.1 Thiotrichaceae bacterium | reverse complement strand
CTGTGATTCAGAATAGTGTTGGTATTGATGAGTTAAAGTTATAAGAATAGATATCATCTGTATGAAAACCATACAGGCTGATGGGTTAAAAATCATAGATAAGTAGACCAATTTTCTAGCCAAAATAACAACATGCCCGACTATCGGAAAGTATTGATATAGATGCTTGTAACTTATAACTTGTGTCAGTCAATATGACCTGACTTTCTAGGGCGAAGTAGCAAATGGGCGTTAACATATAATGATAATAAGAAAAAAAATAAGGATGTTCTTGGTACCGTCAGTAGCTATATCTTTAGCTCTCTCACTGGCTAGCTGTACTGAACTGTCGAAGCTATCCAGCCAAGTTCAAGAAAGCGTTGGCGTGCAAAACAGAGATGCAAAATACCCTGACTCAGCAATGATTTATAATGTGTGTCATGAACGCTGGTTGCGTAATGGATATGCTAATTATACGTACAACACGGAAGCAGGTACTTATGTATCAAGCCGTGAAATACAACGTGGAAAGTTCACTCAAACCGTCGTCGCAAATTATCAAGTAAGTCAGGCGGCTTCTTGTGAATTAAGTTATCACGCCAGAGGGGCCGGATGTGAGCAAGAGACTAGAAAGCGTAGTCAACATGGAAAAACTATTGAAGACTTCTTTTCTAAGTGGGCGAAAAATCCAGGACTTTATCAGTCATGTCACCCTGTCTTAGGCTACCCAACGGGTTATGGACACACTTATGGTTCATCTGAAAGACGTATTGATGCAAGTGATTGGTTATTGATTTCCTCAGTAATACCCAGAAGAGCAACACAAGTGGCATTACACACGCAAGGCAGAAACAAAGTATCTGTAGGACATGCAGAGCAACGTGTTGCATCGCCTAGTAGGGTTAAGAGCAGAGTTAAGTCGGAAGTCAAAATTGAAGATTATACTTCGGTCACAGACCTTGAAATTAAATTAATTTCTTCTCATGTTAAAAAGAGTAAATCACACAGTACCTTAGTGAGTAAGTTTAATGTCTTAAATAAAACAGATGCACCTGCGTTATTAGGTATAAAAGGTTGGATCTTGGACAAAAACTACAAACGTTACCCATTAAACTTAGTGGGGAAAACACTAAAAAAAGGTGCTGATTCTGAAATTGTCACACTCAAAGTAGAGCCTCATACGCAAATGACGGTTGATTATATCGCAGAAGGTGTGGCTGATATTAATGTCAGCGAACAAACAGCAGCTATGCTGGAAATCATGAGCGTTGATGAGGCTAAGGTGAATTTGACGTTGCCGAGTAAATAAAGGATGTAATGCTTTAATTACAATTTACTTCCAGTAAATCTATTTTATAAACTGCCTTACAAAAGGGTATCAAATTAAGTTTTGATACCCTTTTTTCGTTTTACCCCAAAATACTCAGATAATAAATAGCAAGTATTGCTCCTTTCAGAATTCCTCAATATATAGATTAAATGCACACGAGTTTTCTTCTCCTAGTATAGAACCCCAGACATTGAAATCTACCTTGCCTTATATTTAAACATAGTTGTTCGAAATAAAAGCAATACTAAGTAATTGTTATTCAATCAGAAATAGGTTAAGACATAGTTCATAAATGATTCCGTAGTATCACTGCATATTTAAAATTCTGGTAGTTGTAGGGGCTATCTGGGCATCTTGAATTTATCAAAAGTGTATCTCTCACTTTCAATATATTCGATCAAAGCTTTTATATTCATATATTAGTTTGCTTCTACTTACCAATAGGGCGATAGAGTTAATCGTCGGCTCAATAACAACAATAATAACGAGTTTAATTATGGTGCATAATTTTATCAGTCAGCTATGGCTTGGTTTCACATCTTCGGGCTTGGCTTTGAGTAGTCACTTTAAAAATGAAGTGAATACTAAGCTTGATCTTCAATCGAGTCTGCCTCTTTTGTTGTTGCCCCCATTATTTTTATTCTTGATCGGCAATACCTATGCAGCCTCTGGTCCAGTTACGGGGATTACCACTCACATACAATCTAGTACTAATACCAATAACTACGTAGGTTCTGATAATAAAAACTACACATGGGGAACTGGTACAGAGCTTGTGCTGGATACTTTTAATGCCCCTGGTGGTACCTATTCACCTTCTTTCTCTGCGGATAATATTACCGTACGTCGATTAGATAACGCTGAAGTCTCAGGTACTCGTTGTGCTTTATTTACAGAAGCTACCAGTCAAGCTGGAACTTCAATGATCCCTGGTCTTGAATGTGACCTTGCTACCGTCATGTCGGGTCGCGTTATTAACCGGGGTTGGCTAGATGTGTTCAGTAATTTAGATGGAGGAGGGCTGCGTACTCCTAACAATATTGAACGTATTGACTTTATTTATTCATCAGGAGTTTTTTCTCCGGGTACAGCAGCAGAACTGGCAAATAGTGGTTTTTTAATTACTGAAAAAAGCGGTAACAACCCAACTGTTATGGCTGCAATTACTGGCATAGATGGTGCCGGTGATCCATCATCTTTTGGACCTCTAGTGAAAATTCATCCCACTTCTCCAACTACTAACCCGATTCGTTATGGACTCGTGGGAGCTAAGAAGACTTTTAGCTTTGTAAGAGATGGAGCAACATCGGCTACACAAAATGGCTTACCTGAATCTATTGGTGGAAGTAAAGAATATCTTGGTATGGCATTTGTTTCAGCTACAGACCTTGGTATTACTATTAATCAACAGTTTTATGGTTTTTCCTATTTTTCTCAGGATGTTTATGATGCTAGTCAGTCACCTACTTATGTAAAAGCGGGGATAACAGCTACGGATCACACAACATTTCCGGATGATACCAGTTATATTGGTACGGTTGGGGACGCTGATATGTATGGGGGAATGTCAGGTTACTTTACCGAATCACTCTATATAACGGCTAATAATGATGATTTTACTAGTACAACGATTAATGGATCAATAGGGGGAGCCACTGCAAGTGTCTTTTCTGACAATGGAAGTGCGCCTGACAATTCTAATGGTTTGGTCGCTACTGACGCCAATATTAATAACAATATAAGTATTCAGGCGGATGATGGATTAACAGGTGTTAGCATCAACTCAGATGGTACGATTACGGTACCTTCAAGTTCCTCAGCAGGAACTTATGACGTGCAATATAAAATCTGTCTTGAGTCCGATATTACGGTATGTGATACCGCTATTGCTAAGATTACTGTCACTGTGCCAACTATTATTACTAGCAACAATGGCGTATGTGAAGTGGTCTTCGAAGATTTTGGTAGTGGATCTTATCCCGGATCGGCATTACCTGTTGGCCAAACGACTTATACCTATAAGGCTCCAGCATCTTATGCAGTTTGGCCTGATGCGCTTGCTGATGGCGAGTATGTCATTTCACCCGAAGGTAATTTACCGAATGGTAACTGGCAAGCAGGCGTTACAGATCACACAGGCGGTGGTTATATGTACGTTAACAATGCGGGCTTGGCTACGGGGGATTTTTACAACCGAGATATAACGTTATTACCCAGCACGCAATATGATATGTCGACGTGGGCGGTAAACCTTAATAGTGCCGCGGATGAAACTTATTGTTCAACAAATGAACCTCCTTATGTCTTGCCCAATCTTAAATATGAGATAAGAGACAAAGATGCAGGAAATGCTGTTATTGCATCCTTCACTACGGGTTTTATTATTCGTGACAACCTTTGGAAAGATTTCGAGTTCTCATTTAATACCGGGTCATCTACGAACTTTGAAATTGTAGTTATCAACAATGGTCCGGGTGGTTGCGGCAATGACGTGGCGATTGATGATATTTTGCTTAAGCAAGTCTCTGGAACTGATAGTAATGGTGTCGCCTGTTATATCAGTGCAGATTATGGTGATGCACCCGTAAATGGTACAGCTCCAGATGGTACTAGTACTAATAGTTATGGTGAAGTCAGTCATGCCATTGTCAGTGGAGTTTACCTTGGTGTAGCTGAACCAGATGCTGAAAGTGCTAATCAGCCTAGCGCTAGTGCTGATGGTGACGATACTGATGGCACAGATGATGAAGATGGCATTAGTATTCCTGCCCTGACTCAAGCTCAAACCTCAACCATTACAGCCACCGTTGCCGGTGCAGGGGCTTATTTGCAAAGTTGGATAGACTTCAATGGTAATGGAGCGTTTGATACTAATGAGCAAGTAGCTACGGATATTCAAGATGGAGCCGCAGGAGATACCGATGGTGTTTCAAATGGCACCATTACCTTTGATGTGGTAGTACCCGTAACAGCGACGACTAATCAAACCTATGCTCGTTTTCGCTGGTCAACTACATCAGGACTTGATTCCACAACAGCTGCCAACGACGGTGAGGTCGAGGATTATCAGCTAACAATTACTAGCTCAAAGGTTTATCAGTGCCCTAATGTTATAGCCGATTTATGGTTTGCAAATGATGAGTCAGGTAGTGTCAGCACTAATGAGTTTAATGATGCGCTGGATTTTTTATATCAGGTTTCGGATGAATTTATTTTTGATGATGTTACTGGTATAAAAGCTGGAATTACAGGGTGGGGCGATAATCAGGTATCTACTGAAATTGTCATGCCTATTACAGAGTCCTTTGGGGATACTGGGGATAGTGGGTTGATTTCAACCACTATAGTTACAAATACGAATGGGCAGGGGCTAAGAGAGCTATATGATACAAAAAAGAATGCTTCTAGCGGTACTCGTCTAGATCATGCAACCACGTATTTAACAAATTTAATTAATAATGGTAACGGCAGAAGGTCGGGTGTTAGACAATTGGCGGTTATTCTCACCGATGCTTATGATTATCAAATCACAGGTACGGGAGGCGGTAATGCATGGGTAACCGCTGCGAATAATTTAAGAAATGCCGGACCTGATGGCACTAAGCTTTTGATTATATTAACCGATGCGGCGGCAACCGCTTATAACACAGATGCTAACGTCAAGGCAGTAGTAGATTCCGCTGCTGGCACAACAGGAAAAGTGTTTGTAGGGACGACCTACGCAGAACTAGCCAATCCAGTAAAAGGGTATATTGATGATGTAGTTACTGAGATTTGTGGAGCGCTACAGCAAAGTGATTACAGTGATGCACCCGTAAGTTATGGTGCTGCCAGTCATGTCATCCCTACTGTGCCTACCGTCTATTTGGGTAATATAGTACCTGATGATGAGAATGCTATTCAATTGGGTGGTGATGCAGGTATTGGCGCTGATGGTGATGATGCAGATGGCACGGATGATGAAGATGGCATTAGTGCTTTTCCCGTTATTACGGATTTAGATACGAGCTATACTATTCCTGCCGCCAATATCACTGCGGTGGGTGTAGGAGCTACGCTACACGCCTGGATTGATTTTGACGGCAATACACTCTTTGATGATGATGAATATACTAGTGCTGCGGTAGGTGCAGATTTAGTTTGGGCTTCCATTCCAGCAGGCATCACGATAGGTGATACCTATGCACGTTTCAGGTTGACAACAGATGCATCTGTGAATGCAACCACACCTGCAGGAGAGGCTTCTGACGGCGAAGTTGAAGATTATGCACTTACTATTGATGTCGGTGGATTTAAGGTCAGCGGTCGGGTTTTCGATGATAGTAATGTGGATGGTATCAACAACACGGGTGAATCAGGAATCAGTAGTTTACCCATTGTGTTGTTCGACATGGCTAACACTACCTGTATCAGCACACGAACGGATGCTGATGGTTATTATGAGTTCTTTCCGGTAATTCCGGGTAATTATCAGCTCTATGAAGCCTCACGAGAAACGGTTCCCACGCCTCAAAACTGTGGTGTAGCAAATACAAAAGATCCGGCTGGCTATCGTTCAACAACGGACAACGTACTAGCCGCCTTTAATGTAGTCGCAGCAGATGTGACGGATAAAGACTTTGGTGATGTGAAGCTTCCAGCCTTTATGCCAGATCATAGTGGTACGGTGCTACCTGGTAATGTCGTCTTTTATACGCATACCTTCACACCGAAAAGTAACGGTAGCGTTAACTTGGCAGTGACAAGCTCAAACTCCACTACAACAGGTTGGTCAATGGCACTTTATCAAGATAGCAACTGTAATGGACTGCTAGATGGAGTTGAAGGCAATACGGTTGCTAGTAGTAACTTAGCGACAACAGCAAACACCAAGATTTGTCTAATCAACAAAGTGTATGCTCCCACTAATGCCTCTGGCGGTGAAACTTACACGAATGTGATTACCGCAGTCTTTGATTTTAACGGGAACTCATTAGCAGGTAACACAACACTCAAAGTAACTGACCATACAAAAGCAGCTGCGAATGATGATCAAGGTGTATCTCGACTAGAACTCAGAAAAACGGTTGAAAATATTACCCAATCTATTCCTGAGACAGCTACGCAAAACCAAGCAAAGCCGGGAGACGTATTAAAGTATCGTATTTATTACAGCAACTCAGGAACAAGCTTTATTTCAGACTTGGAAATCAAAGATGTAGTGCCCGCATTTACAACGTTGAACAACACACCGGATTGCCAACTGCCCTTACCAGCTAGCCTAAGCAGTTGTTCAGGCAACGTGAATGGAAGTGATATCGAATGGACGTTTGGTGTGGGCGATAAGCTAAATGCTGGTGGAGAAGGCATGGTGAGTTATGAGGTTTTAATTGACTAGACTAAGTACTTGGATATTTGACTACAAAGTATCCAAGTCTTCATGAGTTTCAATACAAAGCAGGAGAAATGAAATCGTTAATAATGCACATATCGTGCAAATAAACTATGGTTAGGTAGTGTTTACCGTGGTGAAGAGAGTGAAGAAATAGAATTTAGTTTGAGTAGAGCCGCTCAATGCGAATCGTAGGAAGTGCAAGTACTTCTTCTTAACACCGAGATTCCAAGCGCCGGACTCAACTGTCTTTTCAACATAGGTTTTAAAATCAGTCGCAGGTCGGCCAAGCGCCTCTTCAACACTCGGCATTATGTGGCTGCTTCTACCGTAGGGAAATGTATGGCTAGCTGAGGAAACCGCCTAGTCGATTTATACGCTAACTTATTGAAACAAAATATTAAGATAGCACTTTTAGCTTTTTATTCTTCATCGGATGAGGATGGTTATTTACATCCTGTGACCAACTATCATTAGATATTGATTATAATAAGTGACTATTTGGTCAGACTCGAATGATTTAGGCTCATTCACTTTGTGCAGGACGATTGAGCAAACTGTCCATGTTAGAATGACATCATGACAAATTCTGAAAACCAACCCAACATCCTTATTAGTGCTTGCCTATTAGGCAACCCCGTCCGATATGACGGCACAGATTTATTTATAGACCATCCTTTAATCAAGAAATGGTTAGACCAATGTCGTTTAATTGCCGTATGCCCTGAGGTTGAAGGCGGACTGCCAGTACCTCGCGCACCTGCAGAGATCCAAAGCGGTGATGGTAAATTGGTGTTAGCTGGAAAATCTCGGGTGATAGATACAGAAGGCGAAGATGTTACTAATCCGTTTATTAAAGGCTCATTAAAAAGTTTAAAAATGGCGCTGGATAATGATTGCGTTGCCGCGATTCTCACCGAGCATAGCCCTTCTTGCGGAAGTAACAGAGTTTATGATGGTACGTTTACTAAAACCAAACGTGAGGGTATGGGCGTTACTGCCTCCATGCTTGAGCAGAATCACATCCCCGTCTTTAATCAAGAACAGTTGGAAGATTTGCAAGAGTATTTAGAGAGCGGAGCTTATCAAGATTAATGGATCACTATTATTTACCTTGAAGTTATACCTTCTCTTATTGCTAGTTGAAGGTTTTTTGCTTTCTGGATGTTAACTAATGAATGATTCATGTGCAATGCGAGTTTTCTGGTAATAAATATCAAACGGGTTTATGTTTGGAAGATATTTATGAAGATGTACGTTGGATATAAAATAACTTGATAGCTCAATACACCCAACCTTTAACCTATTCTTGCTGTTTATCTCATAACAGATTAACTTTGTCAGGTATCCCAAATTAAAATATAATTGCTTTCTTTTAACTGCTCTGGATTTACGTTCCAGACCGCAACTAGGAAATGATTATGTCTCAAATTACGTCTCAAACTGTTGTTTGTGCGATGTATAAATTTGTCAT
>JAZGES010000081.1:0-8396 GCA_036478935.1 Thiotrichaceae bacterium | reverse complement strand
CAAAACGAGAACTTGGCTGCTTCAAATGCAGATCTCGCCAAAGATTTACGTGATGAAGTTTACGAAATGATTACTGTGAAAAATTTGGGTGAAACCGAAGTAAAATCTTTTCTAGTCGCGCGCTATGGAGATTTTGTGTTGTACAAACCGCCTGTTAAGAAATCAACATGGTTACTTTGGTTTGGGCCTTTTATCATGTTAGCTATTGGTTTCTTTATCTTGCTGGCTGTTACTAGGAAAAACAAAAAAACGGATGATGTTAAATTGGATAAAAATAAGCGTGAAGCAATGCGTAAATTATTAGATTCTGAGGAAGGACAATGACCCTAGCTATTAACCCAAATCTTCTTTTTTGGATATTCTCCATTTTATTCTTAGTAGTTGCACTAGCTTTTATATTGCCCCCACTTTTGCGTAAACCAACAGAGATTGTCGATGATCGTCGTGACCAAAATATTAGTATCACAAAATCCCAATTAGCTGAACTTGAGGCTGAGTTTAAAGGTGGTGGATTAGATAAAGAGACTTATTTGCAAGCCAAAGATGAATTAGAAGATGGCTTGTATAGCGACTTAGATAAGGCTGAAGATACAAGTAGTCTTGCCTCGACTCAGCGCCACTCAAAACTTAGCATTCTGTTTGTTGCGTTGTTTGTACCGATATTAGCAGTAGGTTTATATCTTAAATATGGAAAAATTGATGCTATTGCCGAAAGCTCTGTAGTAAGGGGTGGGGCAAGTAGCAACCACAACAATCAAAATGCTAGTGGCAAGCCACAGATGAGCATGGAAGAAATCGTGGTTAAGCTGGAAACTAAGCTAAAATCTGAACCTGATAATCTCAAGGGCTGGTCAATGCTGGGGCGTACCTATATGGTTATCAATCGCCCTGCTGATGCGGTGACTGCTTATACCAAAGCATTAAGCTTAAACCCTGGTGATCCAACGCTCTTATTGCAACTGGCAGATGCGCTTGCTACCAGTAAAGAGGGTAATTTACTAGGTAAGCCAGAAGAGTATATTCAGCAAGCTTTACAAAAAGAACCTGAAAATTTGATGGGTCTTTGGTTGGCGGGGATGTCTGCAAAACAACGTGGCGCAAAAGAAGAAGCCATTGGTTACTGGAACAAGGTGCTTCCTAAATTGACGGCAGGTTCGAGTGAAATAAAAGAAGTACAAGGTTTGATTTTGGAAGCGGGTGGTAAGATTGATGCTGGTGCAGGATCAGCTGTAGCATCTAATAAGCCAGCTAGTGTGGCTAGTGCACCTGCTGATGCCTCTTCAATGGGTGACGCCTCTACTAAAACAAGTATTACAGTGAAAATTGATTTAGCAGATGAGCTGAAGTCTAAAGCTAATCCTGATCACACGGTATTTATCTATGCTAAAGCAGTCACAGGGCCACCCATGCCATTAGCCGCAGTGCGTAAACAAGTGAAGGATCTACCAATAGAAGTTGTGCTTGATGACAGTATGGCGATGATGCCTCAATTAAAAATTTCAGGATTTAAGCAAGTCACTGTGGGTGCGAGAGTTTCAGTGGGCGGTACGCCAACGAAAAACTCAGGAGACTTGTTTACTGAGCAAAGCCCAGTTGCTTTAGGTGAGTCGCTAATGCTGACCATTGATACAGTAGCTGAGTAGAATTAAAAAAGCTCTTAGCCAGTTTCAACTTAATAAGAGCAATGGAGTATTAGTAAGTGCCACTTACACCATTTCATATGGGAATTTGAATACTCACTAAAGCGTTGCTTCAGGGAAGCTTTAGTCTAATGGTATTTGGTTGGGCGCAAATAGTAACTGTTACCTAGCTAGTTAGTAGAAGATATTCCGTATTTTCAGTGCTTTATCTTTGACCAGCTACAATAAGGGTTTATTAGGTATACTTAATATTTAACATAAAAGTACCTATGTAACTCCATTATGATTAAACAGATTGTCGTCCTTGGATTTTTATTCATTCTCTCTGGTTGTAGCAGTATTGGCTTGCCACCCTTGAACGACCCCCTTCGTTTCCAGCCTGATACTAATAAAAAGTCGTTGTACCAAGCAAAGCAAGCTGGTAACAACATAAAAAAATCCGATGATTTAACCTTAATACTTACTTTCTCAGGTGGTGGTACACGCGCTGCTGCATTTTCCTATGGCGTAATGAAAGAACTTGAAAGTATTAAGAATGGTCACGGGGCAAGGCAGACAAGCTTATTAGATGAGGTTGACCTCATCTCTTCAGTCTCTGGCGGAAGTTTTACATCTGCTTACTATGGCTTATACGGAAAGCGTATTTTTAGTGACTTTGAGCGTCTGTTTTTAAAGCGCCCTGTACAAAGTAGTTTAATTAAATATTTACTCTTCTCACCTTCAAATTGGATTAAGCTTGCTCCGGCGTTATATGAGCGTAGTGACTTAGCCGCTGATTATTATGCGGATACTATTTTTGGCAAGAAACGTTATAGAGATATGCGAAGAAATGGGCCAAGAATTGTCATCAATGCAACAGACTTAGCTTCAGGTCGTGGTTTTTCATTTACAAAAAACAGCTTTAAAAGGCTATGCTCAAATATAAGCTCTTATCCTGTGGGGCGCGCTGTGGTTGCTTCATCAGCCGTACCAGTAGTGTTTTCTCCTATTGTAATGAAAAACTATTCGGGACAATGCGAGGTTGAAACGTCCGTAGCTCCATTGAAAACAGGTAGGCGCTATCAGTCATTTTTGCATCTTGTAGATGGTGGCGTAGTTGATAATTTAGGTATTAGGTCTTTAATTAACCTTGTTGAAGAAAATGATAATGATTTTTGGACTCTAATGAAAACTCATAAAATGACCAAGAATCATAAAGTCGTTTTCATTGTGGTTAATGCATCGGATGCTATACCCCCAACGATAGGCTCTAATCGTCGGTCGCCCGGTACTTCAACTACATTGGGTGCGGTTACTACGATCCAGTCGAGGCGCTATAATCGAGAAACATTGAGTTTATTAAGAAGTCGTTTTCCAATATGGGAAGCTTCTGTTAGAAAAGGTCGTTGTGCAGAAACTAAGTCTTCTCGTTGTGCAGAGATAAAATTCCAAATGACTGAGCTAAATTTTAATCAACTTTCAGCTAAGCAGGCTAATGAGTTATCATTGCTTGAAACATCGTTGGAGTTACCTGATGATAAAGTTGACCAATTAATTGAAGCAGGTCGACAGCTATTGCGGCAATCTTCAGTTATCAAACAAATTGCTCGATAATCGACACAGGGGTAGGTAGAAAAATAAGAATGGGCAGTTTATTACGATCTAGTGCAGCTATTAGCGGTATGACCATGATTTCACGTGTGCTGGGTTTAGTGCGCGATATGGTGCTGTTTCACTTGTTTCCAGTGGGTGGCGCTACAGATGCTTTTCTTGCTGCAAACAAAATCCCTAATCTATTGAGAAGATTTGTTGCCGAAGGTGCTTTTTCATTAGCTTTTGTACCCGTTTTATCGGAGTACAAAGAAACCAAAAGCAAAGAAGCATTACATGACTTGTTAGATCATGTTGCCACTACACTTGCATTGGTACTGCTGATTATTAGTGTTATTGGTGTGATAGCAGCCCCCATTCTTATGATGATTTTTGCACCAGGGTTCCAGACTGAACCGGATGCTAGACCCGAACTTGCTGCATCACTACTTAGAATAACATTTCCCTATATTTTCTTTATTTCATTGTCAGCATTGGCGAGCAGTATCTTAAATACATGGGGACGTTTTGCTATTCCTGCTTTTACACCAGTACTACTAAATGTAGTAATGATATTAAGCATGGTGTATGCAGCACCGTACTTTGATGAACCGATTACTGCGGTGGCATGGGGTGTGTTCATTGGAGGAATAGCACAGCTCTTATTTCAAATACCTGCACTTTACCGTTTAGGAATGATTCCAAAGTTCCGTTATAAACGAGGGCATAAAGGCGTAAAGAAAGTGATGAAGCTGATGGCGCCCGCTTTGTTTGGCTCTTCTGTTGCACAAATCAATCTGTTGCTGAACACGATTATTGCGTCATTATTGGGTGAGGGCTATATTTCATGGCTCTACAGTTCCGACCGTTTTGTAGAGTTTCCGTTGGCTTTATTCGGTGTGGCGTTGGGTGTTGTCATACTGCCCAAGCTTTCTAAAGATTATGCCAATACCAATGCGGAGTCATTTAAGGCAATGATGAACTGGGCTATTCGGCTCGCTATATTAGTTGCGATTCCAGCGGCTGTTGGTTTAGTGATTTTAGCAAAGCCTATCTTGGTTACTGTTATTTATAATACTACAGCTTGGCATGATGTAGAGATGGCAAGCTTAAGTTTGATCACTTATTCATTTGGATTGCCTGCGTTTATATTGGTAAAAGTATTAGCGCCCGGTTTTTACTCAAGACAAGATACAAAAACACCGGTGAAAATAGGAATCATGTCGGTTTTTGCTAACATTATTCTAAGCGCTGTGATTGTTTACCCTTGGTATAAGCTAGGGTACATCGGCCCACATGCAGGGTTGGCCTTGGCGGTGGCTTTAGCAGGTTATATTAATGCTGGAGCCCTTTATTATACATTACATAAGCAACAAGTACTCAGCATGGAAAAAGGTTACTTGGGATACTTGATGAAGATAGTCGTGGCAAGCATCCTAATGGCATTTACCCTCATCTATTTAATACCAGCTAATGAGTGGTGGCAGAGTGCTTTAATCTGGCCTCGTATTGGTGCTTTATTGGGATTGATTATGAGCGCTGTTATTGTTTACTTATCAGTCTTGATGCTATTAGGTGTGAATTTAAGAAAAATGATGGCTCATCAGTAAGGAGTTGGGGTTGGTAGTGCTCAGGATTAAATGAGCTTTTAACCTTGTACTAAATTTGATAACAAGGTCCACCCTTGTAATATTTTATTATTCAAGTTGGTGCGAATATTCACCCAATAAAGCTGCCCTGATCCACGTTTAAAATCAACGATGGTGATAACGCTACCATGGTTAAGTTGTTCTTTTAATCTGGTGGAAGGGAGTGGTTGTCCATAAAGCGGCACCGTGTTGTTCCTAACGGTTAATATGACGGGATGAGGCGGACGATCAACTTTTCCGTTATTTGAAACAAGGCTACGTAGTATCTGATGTTGTTGGTTATAAACAGTTGTGTGCCAAAGGTTTGAAGCGACTAGCACGGACTTACTGTAAAGGAAGGGCTGTTTGTTAATGAAACGGTAAGTGTCTTCAGTCCAGAACTCACCGGCTTGATAGGAGCTGCGTATCTGCTTTCTCGCAGGTTCGACTTCAAGGTTACTTAAACCACCTGAAAAGTGGTGTGGGACAAAATGCTTGAGCGAGTGCTCCCAAGTAAAGATGGTATAAAATTGATCGTGACTCGCTGGATCAACATGATGAGTAATAGCGACATCTTGACGTCCATCAAAATCAAAATCTGTGATCCAAATATCCCGTGCATACTCAGGAATACTCATAAAATTATTAATGAGAACCTGCTCACTGTTATTGTGCAATAGTGCAACAACATGGTTGTTTTTTATAGAAATAGTCACTTGCGTGTTATCGGCAAGTGTTAGTGGGATGGAGTTGCCGTTAGGCAAAGCCGCATAAAGCAGCGGTGAAAGTACTAAAGCGGCTACTCCAACTAGTGGGGTGATAATAAATTTGTAGTAATAGTTAGATTTCATGAAATAAGAAACTACCGCAATGACCTTGTATGGTTACATATGATATTAGTAAACCAGTATAGTTCAAATTAAAGTATTATCTCATTAATTTTATTTAGATTACTTGTTTATTTGTTTAAAATGCATACAAAATTTGATCGGGCTAAGAGTTTGAGTATTATTAGCAATAAAATAAGCCCAATCAAAAGCTTAAAGGCTAGTGCCTGAAATGCCTCATACCCGTTAACACCATTGCCATCCCATGTTCATTGGCAGCTGTGATAACTTCATCATCACGCATCGAGCCACCGGGTTGTATCACTGCAGTAATTCCTACTTCGGCAGCGGCATCAATACCATCTCTAAAGGGGAAGAACGCATCTGAAGACATTGTAGAGCCTTTCACTTCAAGTCCTGCATGTTCAGCTTTGATGCCTGCAATGCGAGCCGAATTAATTCGACTCATTTGACCAGCACCTACGCCAATAGTCATCTCATTCTTGGCATAAACAATGGCATTCGATTTCACAAACTTTGCGATTTTCCAGCCAAAGAGGAGATCACGCATCTCATCTTCAGTAGGTTGTCTTTCGGTAACAACGGTTAGCTCATTGTGTAATAACAAGTCTGCGCTTTGTACTAATAAACCACCATTCACACGTTTGTAGTCAAGTCGGTCGTGTTGCTCTGTAAATTCACCACACTCAAGTAGACGTACATTTTTCTTGCTACTGACTGCGGCTATAGCTTCAGCTGAAACCTTTGGTGCAATAATCACTTCAACGAATTGCTTATCTACAATTGTTTGAGCGGTTTCACCATCGAGTTCCTGGTTGAAGGCAATAATGCCTCCAAACGCTGATTCTGGATCGGTATCAAAAGCGCGTTGATAAGCATCTAATAAAGAAGATCCGTAAGCTACACCGCAAGGGTTCGCGTGCTTTACAATCACGCAGGCAGGCTTGTCAGTAAATTGCTTTACACATTCAAGTGCAGCATCAGTATCACCAATATTATTGTAAGAAAGGTCTTTGCCTTGTAGTTGTTTGGCGGTGGCAATAGAGGCTTCGGTAATATTTTTTTCTACATAAAATGCGGCTTGTTGGTGGGGGTTTTCGCCATAGCGCATTACGATTGGCGTTTTATTAAATTGCGCATTAAAGGTGCGAGGGAATTGGCTTATGTCTTCACCCTCAGCGTTACTACTCTTAACACGCTTACCCAAGTAGTTAGCAATCATGCCATCATAGCGAGCAGTATGTTCAAAGGCTTTAACCGCCATATCAAAGCGGAAGTCTTGGGTAAGGGAACCGTTATTGTCGTTTAACTCTTGTTCTAGTGTGGAATAATCGTCAGGGTCAACGATGATGGCTACATGAGCGTTATTTTTGGCACTAGCTCGAACCATGGTGGGACCACCAATGTCGATATTTTCTATAGCATCTTCCAAGCTACAGTCGGGGTTTGCAACCGTGGCTTCAAAGGGATAAAGGTTGACGATAATGAGGTCGATAGGGGGGATGCTGTGTTCTTCCATCACCGCATCATCCGTGCCACGCCTCGCTAAAATTCCACCGTGTATTTTAGGGTGTAAGGTTTTCACACGACCATCCATCATTTCTGGGAAGCCCGTGTAGTCAGATACTTCAACGACGGAAATATTGTTATCCGCTAATAACTTTGCAGTGCCACCTGTAGATAGGATTTCTATATCTCTTGCTTGCAGGTTCTTGGCTAGATCAAGTACGCCATCCTTGTCAGAAACACTGATAAGGGCGCGAGTTACGGGGCGATTGGTTGAAGGCATAGAAAATCCTGTGTTCGGTAATGTGTAAAATAGAGTTGATTAAAGTAGCTCCTCTTGAAAAGAGGAGCTGGGGTAGACCTAGCAAGCTACTAAGCATCTTCCTCAAATATCTCATGTTTTTTAAGGGCAAGCTTAAGAAAACTATCGACCTCATCAATAGTAATAGGTCGAGCTTCATCTCCAGCGCGTGCTTTGTATTCAAGCTCATTATTCGCAAGACCACGTTCAGAAATAACTAAACGATGCGGTACGCCAATCAGCTCAAGATCCGCAAACATAGCACCCGGGCGCATTTTACGATCATCCAGTAATACGTTGTAGCCTGCTTTAACTAGTTGCTCATAAAGCTCATCAGCCACTTTTTTCACTTGCTCAGACTTATGATAATTAATAGGTACTAAAGCAATTTCAAAGGGTGCAATGGCATCTGGCCAAATGATGCCGTTATCATCATGATTTTGCTCGATGGTGGCAGCAACAACACGAGATACACCAATACCATAACAACCCATCGTCATGACTTGATCTTTACCATTTTCATTTAGCACGGTAGCTTTCATCGCTTCGGTATACTTTGTTCCTAACTGGAAGATATGACCGACTTCAATACCACGCAAAATAGACAAAGTGCCTTTACCATCAGGGCTAGGGTCGCCTTCTACGACGTTACGGATATCCATAAATTTAGGTTCTGGAATATCACGCACCCAGTTAGCATTGATTAAATGTTTGCCATTTTTATTAGCGCCACATACAAAATCAGACATTGAAGAGGTAGCATGATCAGCTATCACTTTTATAGTTAGCCCCAAAGGCCCTAAAGAACCAGCTCGGCAACCAGCAGCTTCAACAATCTGATCATCTGTAGCAAAGGTTAAGGGTGAGGCAATGCCCTTGAGTTTTTCAGCTTTAATTTCGTTTA
>JAZGES010000080.1:0-5884 GCA_036478935.1 Thiotrichaceae bacterium | reverse complement strand
AGTGAGCTTTAGATTTAAAAAAACTTGTTTTGGGCATTTATATGAACTTTTTAAAGCGACTATTTAGAGATGGAAATACAAA
Source organism: Thiotrichaceae bacterium (assembly GCA_036478935.1). Taxonomy (GTDB): domain Bacteria; phylum Pseudomonadota; class Gammaproteobacteria; order Thiotrichales; family Thiotrichaceae; genus HyVt-477. The sequence continues at coordinate 5,802 of JAZGES010000080.1, read as the reverse complement.
GCAAAGGGTTATGTGGATAGCTCTTTTTATTATATTGGTCGCTTTCTTATTTGTATTTCAGAATGGAAGGTCGAACGGTGAAGGTTTTGTAGAAAAAAAAGCGGAGTGGCAGGAATTGTCGAAAGACAAACAAACTATTCGTCTTCATTGGCTAAGAACATTAAATCCATTAGTAAGAAATACCGATGGGGACTTGATTTGGAACACCGATCTACAAAAAGGTTTGATGCGCTTTGTTAATCTGCCAAAATTGAAAGATGAGCAGTATTACCATCTATGGATCTATGACCTCAACAAGTCAACTGAACACCCCGTACTAGCAGGAATATTTTCGGGCATAAAAAAAGGTGGTGATAACTTTTATGCTCCGATTGAACCAGAACAAAAAATTAGTTTACCGTTTAAATTTCTTTTAACGATAGGTCATAAAGGTGATCGGGATTTTTCTAAATCTCAAAGCTTATTGTTAGCCCAGCCATAAATGTAATTTAACTCATTATTGAACAGGTAGACGTGACCTAAGCTCTTCTTTGTCATACCACCAGTTACCTTCAACAATCGCATCTAATACTTGTGCCATACGAGGTAGAAATTTTTCAGGGTCATTGAGTTCTAGTTTGAGCATCCAGCTATTCATTTGTGCTTGGTCTGTCACATTACCATGACGCTCTGCCACTTTAGCTAGCAAGCTACTTGTCAAGAACATAGTGCTATCGCGCTTCTCACCCTCAAAGCGCATATCTGCAATATAATGGGCAACTGCTGCTGCTACTGCTGCGCCATCGGAGCTATTAGGCGTATCGTCAACAAGATTTTTAATCATCACTATGGATAATTCAGGATCAATTGGATAGGTGATCGCGAGCCACAAACCATTACCCAATGCAGTGACGGCAGCAGGTAACTCGGTACGATAAAGGATATCAGCCGCATGTACGGCATCTTCCCACTTGCTTTGTTCTATATAAATCAGAAAGGATTCTTTAGCATAGCCCCAAGCGGCTTCAATCATTCCCGCATCGGCAATATCCAACATAATTTCAGCTATGTCGGCTTGTAAGTTAGCACGGATAATCTGTGACGAGTCAATAGTGAGCTTTTGTAACTTGTCTTGCTTCTGCTTGAGTTCAGTTGCAAGAAACTTCCTGCTATCTTCAGCTGCTGTAAACTCTAGGCTACTTTCATCTGTCATCGTATTTTCCTATACCGTATACCCTGTTCATAAGGTTTTGATTATGGTGTTGGAATCGCATCTTTTCAACTCTTGGATATAAAATTAATGAACATAGTAAATAGTAATAATGATATCTGGATTATAGGTTACGGTGATATTGGTCGCAGATTAGGTAAGCTATATCAGAAAGAAGGGATACAGGCTTGTGTCACGGTAAGGAGTAAGCAGTCTTTACAAGCAGCTAAAAAAGAGGGAAAAAAAGGGTATCAGTTGGATTTGGATATGAAGAATGTTCTAAGCTTTCCCACTGATATAAATAATGCAAAGCTATTTTATTTTGTGCCCCCCCAAAGAGAAGGCAGAAAGGATACAAGAATAGATCGCTTCTTAAGGCAAGTATCAGCACAAAAAAATAAGTTAAAGCACATTGTACTTATTAGCACCACGGGAGTGTATGGTAACTGCAATGGTGATTGGGTAAATGAAACTCGTATGATAACCCCCCATGTCGATAGAGCGCAGAGAAGAGCTGATGCAGAGCAGCAACTGATTGATTGGGCAAATCAAAACAAGTGTCAATATGTCATTTTAAGAGTGCCGGGTATCTATGCTAAAGATAGACTACCAATTACACGATTAGAGAAGGGGCTAGCTGTTGTCAGAGAGTCTGAATCTCCTTGGACCAATAGAATACATGCAGATGATCTTGCGATGATTTGCTATCAGGCAATGGAGCAGATGAGGCAAGGCAAAATATCGGGGGAAATACTGAATGTCAGTGACGGAACCCCATCAACAATGACATCCTACTTCAATAGTGTCGCAGACTATGCAGGTTTATCAAGACCACCACAGATTAGTCTGAAGCAAGCAGAAAAAGAACTTAGTGAAGGCATGATGAGTTACATGAAAGAGTCACGACGAATTAGTAATAAAAAGATGCTTGAAAAATTATCAATACAGTTAATTTATCCATCACTAATGCATTGCTTGAAAAAATCAACATAATCCCCATTATCGAAGCCACAAATAGTCGATTGAATTAAGGATAAAAAGTATGAGTGAAGTCGAAAAAGAAGACACAACATCTGAACCTCAAGTGGAAACAATGGAGTTTCAAACAGAAGTAGATCAATTGCTTCATTTAATGATCCATTCGTTGTATTCAAATAAAGAGATATTTCTTCGTGAGCTTATTTCAAATAGTGCAGATGCTTGTGACAAACAACGTTTTGAAGCACTTTCAAATGATGCACTGAATGAGAATGATGCAGACCTAAGAGTCGAAATAACCAGTGATGAAGAAGCTGGCACTATAACCATTCGTGATAATGGTATAGGCATGACTCGTGATGAAGTGGTCACTAATATTGGTACTATCGCAAAATCAGGCACAAAAGAGTTTATTCAAAAGCTAACTGACGAGCAAAGTAAAGATTCCAACATGATTGGTCAGTTTGGTGTGGGTTTCTACTCTGCATTTATTGTTGCAGATAAAGTTACTTTAACGACACGTCGTGCAGGCGAAGAAAGTTCGACAGGAACCATATGGGAGTCAGATGGGAAGTCTGGTTATACCTTAGAATCAACCGATAAAGAAAGTCGTGGTACGGAAATTGTTTTACACCTTAAGGATGATGAAAAGGCGTTAGCCAACAACTGGCAAATACGTAATACCATATCCAAGTATTCTGATCACATCTCTGTTCCTATCAAAATGTTAAAGCAGGATGAAGAAGGAAAAGTTACCGAAGAGTGGGAAGCCGTTAATAAAGCCAGTGCTTTATGGAAACGCTCTAAAAGTGACATTAAAGATGAAGAATACAAAGAGTTCTACAAGCATGTCGCTCACGATTGGGAAGATCCACTAACTTGGATACACAATCAAGTTGAAGGAAATTTGGAATATACCTCTTTACTTTATATTCCTTCAAAAGCGCCCATGGATCTTTGGGATGCTCAAGCGAAAACAGCCGGTATTAAGCTGTATGTGCAACGTGTTTTCATTATGGATGATTCTGAAAACTTGATGCCACGCTACTTGCGCTTTGTTAAGGGTGTGTTGGATTCTAGCGATTTACCGCTGAACGTTTCACGAGAAATCCTGCAAAGTAATCGTGTGATAGATACCATGCGTAAAGCTTCAACCAAGAAAGTTTTGGGTTTGTTGCAGAAAATGGCGAATAATGACAAAGAGAAATACCAAACGTTTTGGGATGAATTTGGAAATGCGTTAAAAGAAGGCCCAGGTGAGGATATGGGTAATAAGGATGCAATAGCAAAATTATTACGTTTCTCAACGACAAGCACGGATTCAGCTACTCAAGATATCTCTATTGACGATTATATTTCTCGTATGAAAGAAGATCAGGAAAAGATTTACTATATTACGGCTGATTCATTTGCGGCAGCCAAAAGTAGTCCACACCTAGAAGTATTTCGGAAGAAGGGCATTGAAGTCATATTGTTACATGACCGTGTAGATGAATGGCTGGTTAGTCATTTAAATGAATTTGATGGTAAGGCATTACAGTCTGTCGCTAAAGGTGAGCTTGACCTAAGTAAGTTTGATTCTGAAGAAGATAAGAAAGAGCATGAGAAATCAGAAAAAGATGCTGAGGCTTTAATCACTCGCTTGAAAGATAAGTTTGGTGAAAAACTGGAAGATGTTCGTGTATCACATCGTTTAACAGATTCTCCTTCTTGTATCGTGTTAAACGAGCAGGATATGGCTTTATATATGCAGCAGTTGATGAAGCAAGCGGGTCATGAAATGCCATCAAGCAAACCTATATTGGAAATTAATCCAACACATCCTATAGTGAAACGTTTAGAAGATGAAAAAGATGATCAGCGTTTTGCAGATTGGTCAGATATTTTATTCGATCAGGCTATTCTTGCTGAAGGTGGTCAACTGGAAGATCCAGCTGGTTTTGTGAGTAAGTTAAATAAGATGATGTTGGATATTACTTAATAGCTCTCTATTAGTTTCCTTAGTAATTTCGACTGAAAGTTAAGCAGGTATCTATTTCTAGATACCTGCTTTTTATTGTCAGGTTAGTATTTTCCTAATAAGTCCTACAATAACGAGTAAAACAATAGCGCCGATTACAGCCCAAACTAATGTGCCGACTAATCCAGTAAAAGGTAGTGTGACACCTGCACCAGCAGCCATTCCTCCAATAAAAGTTCCAACTACTGAACCAACTATACCCAATATAATATTTCCAATTAGTCCAAAACCCCCTCCTTTCATAACTAGACCAGCGAGCCATCCTGCTACAGCTCCTATTGCTAACATAGTTACTATCTGTGTGATTTCCATGTATCTCTCCTTAGGTTATTAATATTGATCCGATGTATATAAAACAAAAATATGATATTTGTCAATAAATATATCTAGAAGAGTTGATAGGTTCCTACTAAGTGAATTGAATTTTTGAATAGAACATTTCTTAAGAGCGTAAAATATAACCACTTATTCCATCACGAATAATGCTTGGTGCAGATGATCCGCTAGTTTTTCCGTTAAGAATGGCATCAATGGGGAGATTGGTATTAATGACTTCTTGCAGTACTTTAGCTGGAGGTTGGCCGGAAAGGTTAGCGCTTGTAGAGATTAAAGGGGAATTTAAAACATGACAGAGTTGATGTGCTAGTGGGTGTTTGGTGATTCGAACTGCTAATGTATTGAATTTTCCTGTCAACCATTTAGGGGTAGAGTCTAATGCTGGAAAGGTATAAGTGGTTGTACTAGGGAGGGTGAGTTTTACTTGTTCTTTAGTTAAGGGCTTAAGATATTTTTTTACTTGAGAAAAATCAGAGGCAATTAAGATAAGTCCCTTTTCAATTGGGCGGTTTTTAATTTTTATTAAACGTAGAGCAGCGGCCTCATTATCGGGATCACAGCCTAATCCATAAACAGCTTCGGTGGGATAAGCGAATATCCTACCTTGATGGAAAAGCGGGATTAATTCATCAGGCGAGTCAGTAATTAACACGTTATCCAGTGTACTCCCAAGTGATTATTTTTTCTTTGGAGCTATTTTTTTCTTAACTGTTTTTTTGGCTACTTTCTTAGTTGCTTTCTTTTTTGTAGCCTTTTTCTTGGCAAGTGTTTCTACCCACTTTTCATCCTTATAATAGGCATTCCACCCGGTAGCTTTGCCATTAACATCGGTGCGCACATATTGTTCTTTGCTTTTTCTGGCATAACGAACAGCTGCTTTATTTCCGTCGGGATCTTCTACCGGGGCTTCAGCTAAATAATGAAACTTTGGTGATAGTCTATCTTTGAAACGAACCAGTTCTTCAACCAAAGGTGCACGTGTCTCACGTGATTTTGGATAAGTACTTGCGGCTAGGAAGATTCCTGCTGCGCCATCCCTTAAAATAAAGTAAGCGTCAGATTTTTCACACTCAAGTTCTTTTAAGTGAACTGGGTCTTCACGAGGAGGAGCAACTTCACCATTGCGTAATATTTTTCGAGTATTAGTACAGCCATCATTACTGCACTTCATATAAGGACCAAAACGACCCGTGGTTAAATGCATGTCAGCAGAACATTTATCACATTCAACAACAGGGCCATCATAACCTTTAAGCTTAAAAGTACCTTTTTCTACTTC
>JAZGES010000079.1:0-2704 GCA_036478935.1 Thiotrichaceae bacterium | reverse complement strand
CCATCGGTAGATGTTAAGCAAGACAAACACGTACGTACCACCAGCAGAAGGAAATCACCGGAAACCGCTGCTAAAAAAACAGCACGACAACGTAAACAACAGTTTAAACGAAGCAAGCGTCCCGTAGTTTGTGTGGATGTTGATGGTGTACTGGCGAGCCGGGAATATGCAAAAGGAGCTGGTGAGATAGGTGAACCCATTGATGGTGCCGTCGACTTTACGCGTGAACTCCATGAAACAGCGGATATTATTATCCTAACTGCGCGTTTATCTGCGGATCATAAAAAGCTTAAGAAGACAAAGAAAGCATTTGCTGAAGCATTAGAACAGACCAAGACTCAAGTGAAAGAATGGTTAGATAAACACGGTTTTGCTTATGATCGCATCTGGACAGAACAAGGGAAGCCGATAGCAAGTGCTTATGTTGATGATCGAGGTGTGGCTTGTCGTCCTGAAGATGAGGGAATCAAGGCATTTAAGCTGGCGCATGAAAGTATTAATAAGCTTTGTTAGTTTCTAAAGAAATATCCCATACGTCCACAGCCGTCATACCGGCGGAGGCCGGTATCCATCGCTGAAGCATCGTGCAAATTCACAGATGGATTCTGGTATTCACCAGATTAGATGAGCTTTAGCGATTCTGAAAGCTTCAGCAATGACGAGCTACTTATTCAGAGTTTCCAAGAGTTCATGTAATAGTTTTGGGACTACTAATAGATGAATGAACTGATAACCCCTTATCAGCCCAACTCACACAATCAATCTCTATTTGCTAGTATTAACACTTATCTACAAAACACGACTACCACAACCTATAAACCCAACCGTCGTGTTTGTGATTAAAATACTCAAAATAATAATAAAAAATACACAAAATCGAGAGCAGAAGCTCAAAAGTCGTCAGCTTTAGATTTTGTAAAGAGTGAAAACCATGAATCCAATAAACTTTACCGAAGCCCGGCATTTGTTGTCGCGTACAGGTATGGGTGTCGAGTGGAATGTAATTCAGCAACTAGTTGGAAAATCAACCCGTAACGAAGCGGTTGATAAGCTAATACAGACCTATTCGCCTCAGACCAAAAATGCCCCTCGTCTAACGCCTTTGCATAAAATGGATCGTCTAAATAAGTCCGGTGCACGTGGCAAAAAGCTCATGCATACCGTGATGATGCGAGAAAATGATGTGCTAAAAAACTGGTGGGTTAAGCAAATGCTTACCACAACCTCACCGATGACTGAGCGCATGACTTTGTTTTGGCATAACCATTTTACTTCTTCATTAGCTACCGTGAAGCGCCCGAAGCTTCTATTGAATCAAAACAAACTATTGCGCCAATTCGGCATGGGTAACTTCGCAGCCATGCTCATGTATCTCACTAGTGACCCAGCGATGCTGTTATACCTTGATGGTGATAAGAATATCGCAGGCAGTCCCAATGAAAACTTTGCACGGGAACTACTAGAGCTTTTCACGCTGGGACATGGACATTACTCTGAGGCAGATATTAAAGCCGCAGCCTTGGCTTTCACTGGATGGGGAGTAGACCATCAAAGTGGGAAATTTGCTTTCAAGTCTGAATTACATGATGGCGGCACCGTTAACTTTTTGGGTCAACGAGGTAAATTCAATGGTAATGACATCCTCAAAATAATCCTCAAACAACCACGTACAGCAGAGCATATTGCTGAAAAGTTCTGGAAGAGCTTTGTTAATCTAGATCGTCCAGATCCTCGGATTATTCGGCAGTGGGGCAATGTCTTTCGTGATTCTAGCTATGAGATTAGCGCCTTATTTAAAGCGGTATTAACCAGTGATGTATTCTGGGAAGAAAAAAACCGTGGAGCGTTAATCAAATCTCCCATAGAGTTGATGGTTGGAACGATGCGAATATTGCCACATCGCTCGTTATCAGTGAAAGAGATCATGCATACTAGCCGAATACTAGGGCAGGATTTATTTGACCCGCCCAATGTAAAAGGCTGGGATGGCGGCAAAGACTGGATCTCAACCCAAAGTTTGTTAATCCGAACTTCGTTACAACAAAAGATGTCACGAGATGCGAATATTAAAGCTATGTCGCGGCACTTTCCAAAGACTTCACCCGAAACCCTGCAAGAGTGGCTTTTACCCCATACTCCCGTGTTGCCTCCACCGAGAAGAAAAGGAGAGCTTTGGTTTGTGCAAAACTTGATGTTTGACCCCGGATATCAGTTAGCTTAGACCAGAAATAGACAGAACAGAAAAAAAGTGTCCCCCAATAATAAAAATAAAACCGGAAGACCCCATGAAAAGAAGAGAGTTTCTAAAGTTGACAGCAGCTCTGTCAGCAGCAAGCGCCGCCCCCAGCGTATTTGCAACGAACGGCATAGTCGGCAATAAAAATAAAGTAGTGGTGCTGGTTCACCTAGATGGTGGCAATGATGCCCTAAACACATTAGTGCCTTACACCGATCCAACCTATTACAAGTTACGCCCAAAGCTAGCCATCCCAGCTGATAAAGTGATTCCGCTAGATAAAAAAGCTGGTATGCACCCTTCATTAGCTGTCTTGAAGCCCTACTGGGATAAAGGTGAAATGGCTTGGTTACAAGGTCTAGGCTATAACCAACCTGATCGGTCTCATTTTCGCTCTATTGATATTTGGGAGTCAGCATCCAGTAGCAATGAGCAGAGCAATACAGGGTGGTTATCTCAAGTGCTGCC
>JAZGES010000078.1:0-3015 GCA_036478935.1 Thiotrichaceae bacterium | reverse complement strand
CCATTAATTTGTTTTTCTTTGGTGTTGTAATAACCGTCTGTATGCCAACTCAGCTTTCTTGAGCTGTAGGGAATGTATTCGTGTTGTCCGGTGTTCTTGCGGACTTCTATAGAGGTAAGTTGGTCGCTATCGGCACAAATATTATTATCCAATCGATGTAACCCTAGTCGCTTGCCAAGAGTGTGTACTGCTGTTTTATCTCTCAGCGCTGAATCTAAAAAACGATACAGAGCGAGGTTGTGTTGGCTCACGGTATTCTTGAGTTCGGAGGTCTCACTTTCGGTGGGTTGATTTGAATTTTTAATGGTTGTGAATAAGCTAGAGATATCTAGGGGGTACTGGCTTAACTTTTTGTTTCGCCAGCTTAAATAGGAATCGTTTTTATTTAGGTTGTATGGGCTGCTCATAATATAAAATTGTAGTAAAATTACTCAATATTAAAAGGTATTGATATGCTAGTATACTCCGCTTAATTGAGTAAAGGCTTCATCTATCCCCTTATGGATAGATAGTATTTAATGCAAACACCCCATGGGTGGGATTCTTTTCTCAATGGCATAGGCATACACTGTGTCTACTCGGCAATGCCCTCAAGCTTTGCTGGTTAACAAATAACTTATTGCAATTGGTTATTCTGCGTGCTTTCTTTGATTAGGCTTAATCATAGGGGAGTAGCGCTTTAGAAGAATTATTTATTAGGAGAAGTTTAATGGCTGATATGAAAAAATATCCAACCCCGATGTTGGATGTTCTGGAAGATGGTCCATGGCCTAGTTTCATCACTGGTTTCAAAAAAATGCGTGATGAGCATCCAGACGAAAGAATTAATAACGTAATAAACGGCCTTATGGGGCAGTTAGAGCACTCCTACGAAACTCGTATGGGTTATTGGAAGGGTGGAACAATCTCTGTATATGGTTACGGTGGTGGTATCATTCCTCGTTTCTCTGAGGTAGGCGATAGCTTCCCAGAGTCAAGAGAATTCCATACGCTACGTGTTCAGCCAACTCCTGGTAACTACTATTCAACTGACATGATGCGTCAGTTGGCAGATAGCTGGGAAAAGTGGGGTTCTGGTCTACAGACATTCCACGGTCAGACAGGTAACATCATGTTTATCGGTTCTGATACTAAGAGCTATCAGCATTTCTTTGACGAAATCAATGACTATGGTTGGGATTTAGGCGGAGCGGGCCCTTGTGTTCGTACTGCTATGTCTTGTGTCGGCGCGGCGCGTTGTGAGCAATCTTGTTGTAACGAGCACGCGATTCATCGTCATCTTGTAAACAGCTTTACTGATGATGTTCATCGTCCTGCACTTCCTTATAAGTTCAAGTTTAAAGTATCTGGTTGTCCTAACGACTGTCAGAATGCTATTGAGCGTGCTGACTTCGCTGTTATCGGTACTTGGAGAGATCACAAGAAAATCGATCAGGAAGCATGGAAAGCATACGTTGAAGAGAAGGGTGTTCAGCATGTAATGGATAACGTGATTTCACGTTGTACATCTAAATCACTTTCTTTAGGTGATGATAACTCTCTAATCGCTGACGAAACTAACTGTGTTCGTTCAATGCACTGTATGAATGTTGTTCCTAAGGCAATTGGCCCTGGAGATGACAAAGGTGTAACGATTCTTGTTGGTGGTAAGCGTACTCTGAAAATCGGTGATTTGATGGGTGTTGTTCTTGTTCCCTTCATGAAGCTTGAAACTGAAGAAGACTACGAGAAGATTGTAGAGCTTGCTGAAGAGATGGTTGATTTCTGGGCAGAAAACGGCCTTGAGCACGAGCGTACAGGAGAGATGATTGAGCGAATTGGTTTCGTTAATTATCTTGAAGGTATCGGAATTGATCCAGATCCCAACATGATTCACCAGCCACGTAACGTATCTTATGTACGTACAGATGGTTGGGATGAAGCTGCGGAAGAGTGGTTCAACAAGAAGCGTGAAGAGAAAGCAGCAGTAGCTGGTTAATCTCTAACTCAACTCAATATGTCATTGGCGAGCTAAGCAGTCTATTCATAAAGCTGCTTTGCTCGTCACTACTTAATTAATTTTTTAGGAGGCAAACCCATGGCAGCACCAGAAATGCGCGAGCCAATAGAATCAGGTTGTCCTGATGGTTTCCAATATATGCATCCAGCGATGCGTCGTAACTTCGGTCTTTGGGCTTATCATGAAGATCCAATGCCAGGTGTTTTATTACACGTAGCAAAGAACGGCGACAAAGTTTGGACTGTAAAAGCAGGTACTCAACGTATCTTAGATGTATTCACACTTCGCACTTTATGTGACATTGGTGATGAGTATGCAGACGGTTATCTTCGTTTTACTATCCGTAGTAACATCGAATACACCATCGATAATGAAGACAAGCTTCAGCCTTTGGTTGATGCGCTGAAAGACAAAGGTTTTGCTGTAGGCGGAACGCGTAACTCAGTAGCTTCAATCTCACACACACAGGGTTGGTTGCATTGTGATATTCCCGGTACAGACGCATCTGGCGTAGTTAAGTCTATGATGGATGAGCTTTACGATGATTACACTAGCTTCAGCATGCCTAACCGTGTACATATCACTACATCATGTTGTCAGATCAACTGTGGTGGTCAAGGCGATATCGCGATTAACGTACAGCACACTAAGCCACCTAAGATTGATCACAGTCTTGTTGGTAACGTTTGTGAGCGTCCATCGGTAGTTGCTCGTTGTCCAGTTGCTGCGATTCGTCCTGCAATGGTTGATGGCAAGCCTTCACTAGAAGTTGATGAGAAGAAATGTATCTGTTGTGGTGCATGTTACCCTCCTTGTCCTCCTATGCAGATCAACGATCATGAAGCTACACAGCTTGCAGTATGGATCGGTGGTAATCACTCAAATGCACGTGGAAAGCCTACTTTCCAACGTTTAGTTGCAGCTGGTATTCCAAATAACCCACCTCGTTGGCCTGAAGCTACAGCAATCGTGAAGAAAATTCTTGAATGCTATAAAGAAGGCGCACGCGATTGGGA
>JAZGES010000077.1:0-5158 GCA_036478935.1 Thiotrichaceae bacterium | reverse complement strand
ATTCGACCCTACAAATAGCCTCTTAAAGAAAACCTCATGCTAGCTATTTAATAAATGACAAACACACTCGCTATATCTCTAGGTCAATCCTCCAACGCCGGCATCAAAGCCGACAACGAGGACTATTTTGGTGCATTCGTCCCCGACGACGATCAACTAGAGAGTAAAGGTATCGCAATAGCCATTGCAGACGGCATGAGTGGTAGCGATGGCGGCAAAGAAGCTAGTCAGATGAGCGTGCGCATGTTTATTGATGACTATTACAGTACATCAGATACATGGTCAGTCAAAAAAGCCGTTACCAAAGTCATGTCTGCGATGAATAACTGGCTCTTTAGTCAGGGTCAGCAGCGTTATGACTCCCCCAAAGGCATGGTCACTACGTTTAGCGCCATTGTCATCAAATCACAAACGCTACATCTATTTCATATTGGTGATAGTCGTATCTATCGATTACGCAAAGGTGATTTTGAACAACTCACCCAAGATCATCGAATCTGGATCAGTAACGATGAAGAGTACCTTAGTCGTGCATTGGGTATTGATCTCAATCTAAATATTGATTACAAATCCATGCCAGTTGAAGAAGGTGATATTTACTTTTTCAGTACAGATGGCGTGCATGACTTTGTTAATCATGGTGAGCTGCAAGAGTATCTTGAAAAATACTCATCTAATTTACAACAGGCGTCTGACAGGATAGTTGAAGCGGCTAAAGTAAATCAAAGTACTGACAATATTACTTGTCAGATTGTCAAAGTAGATACGTTACCCAAAGCAGATAAAGACGAATTTTTTGATCAACTCACGCGCTTGCCTTTTCCTCCTGACCTAAAGGGTGGGAATATTATCGATGGTTACAAGATCATCCGCGAACTCAAATCTTCTTCTCGCAGCCAAGTGTATCTTGCAGAAGATACGAAGGATGAATCTTCAAGAAAAGTAGTTATAAAAACACCCTCCGTTAATTTTGAGGACGACCCTGCTTATATTGATTTATTCCTGCATGAAGAATGGGTGGGGAAGCGCCTCAACTCAGAACACTTGATAAAAACCTGTACATCCGATCGTTCACGAAGCTTTCTTTATACTGTGCTGGAATACATTCACGGGCAGACTTTAGGCCAGTGGATGAAAGATAACCCTCAAGCCACACTGGTACAAATGCGAGGCACAGTAACGCAGATTACTAAAGGCTTACGTGCGATGCATCGCATGGAAATGATTCATCAGGATCTAAAGCCTGATAATATAATTATTGATACCAATAACACGCTTAAAATTATAGACTTTGGCTCAACTAAAATTGCAGGTCTTGCTGAAATACAATCCATATTGGAGCATTCGGCCATTGTCGGTACAGCAAACTATTCTGCACCAGAGTATTTTAAATCAGAAGCAGGAACCAACCGCTCAGATATCTATTCATTGGGTGTGATCGCCTATGAAATGCTGACGGGAAAACTCCCCTACGGTGAAATTCAACCAGAAAAAGCGTCTAAAAAGAAATTTAATTATCTTCCTGCAAGACGACATAATCCATCTATCCCTGAATGGATTGACAGTGCTTTACAAAAAGCGACCCATCCTAATCCGGAAAAACGCTACGCTTTGTTATCCGAGTTTATTAGTGATTTAAATAAGCCTAACGCGAGTTTGCTGGAATCAAATTCTCGACCTTTGCTTGAGCGAAATCCTCTGCGGTTTTGGCAAGCTTTAGCATTTTTTGAGTTAATAATTATTGTAGCTCTTATCTACATGGTTGCTGTTTTTTAGTTTGAATGATTAAACTAACCTGAATGATTCCCCATTTAATGCACTAAAATAGTGCGCCCCCCCTAAATACGCACCACAGAAAAGCAGTCTAGTTGCTTATTCGCAACAGCTCTGTTTAATAAACAACAAAGCTCATAAAATAAATAGATAAATCAATAATTTAAAATTAGTGGCATGATAGTTGCATATTAACCCATGTTATTATTTTTAAAACAACATGGAAGATATTCATAATGAATACACAAATTAAATTAATTCTTTCTGCAACAGTGGTTGCAGCAACTCTTGGATCATCTGCTGCATTTGCAGGCGCTAGTGCTAACGTTGGTGCTACAACTAACTATATTTTTCGTGGCTTAGAAGCTGCTGCTGGACGTGGTGCTGTTTCAGGTGGTGTTGACTATGAAATGAACAATGGTTTTTCTGTTGGCACATGGGCATCTACAACGGATGCTTCTGCTGATGGCACGGGCTATGAAGTTGATCTATACGGCTCATATGGCGGTAAAATATCTGAAGCAGTTGGTTATAGCGTTGGAGCTACTAGCTACCAATATCCTGGAACCAAAGGGCTAGGAAACTCGTCTCACCTTGAAGAGATCAATCTTGGCTTAAGCTTCGGTATTGTTGAAGCCACGGCTGCAATTGGTGTTGGTAGCAATAACAAAGATTATGACTACTTTTCTCTTTCAGCAGGTAAGGAGTTTAATGGGATTGCACTTGGCGGGACAATCGGCAAAGGCGATTTCGGTGGTGGAAATGATTACACTCATGTACAACTTTCTGCTGGCAAAGGTGACTTCACTTTAGCACTAGATAAAGCATCTGGTGATCAGTTAAATAATGATGCAGAAGATGTAAAAGTAAGTCTTTCTTACGGTCATTCATTCGATTATTAATAGTTTAGTCAGTTTGACTCTCCTATTTCGCTCTGGGAGAGTCTTTTTTATTAGAAGCTGACTGTTCTTGTCAGTTTCACACCTAGGAGGTTTTATTATGAAAATGGTAACCGCAATTATTAAACCCTTTAAGCTGGATGACGTGCGTGAAGCACTATCTGAAATCGGCGTTCAGGGTATCACCGTTACTGAAGTAAAAGGTTTCGGCCGTCAAAAAGGACACACAGAACTTTATCGTGGTGCTGAGTATGTTGTCGATTTTTTACCTAAAGTAAAAATCGAAGCTGCTGTTGCAGGTGATTTAGTAGAGCAGGTCATTGATGCTATCTCTAAAGCAGCCAATACAGGCAAAATCGGTGACGGAAAAATATTCGTTACTGAAGTTGAACAAACTATCCGAATTCGCACAGGCGAAACCGGCCCAGACGCACTTTAAAGGAGTCTTTCCAAATGGAAAATAATATTTACGAATTGCAATATGCAATGGATACCTTTTACTTCTTAGTAATGGGTGCCCTAGTTATGTGGATGGCTGCTGGCTTCTCCATGCTAGAAGCAGGTCTTGTTAGATCTAAAAGTACCACTGAAATTTTGACAAAAAACATCGCACTTTATGCCATTGCTTGTACGGCCTACTTGGTTGTTGGTTATGACATTATGTACGATGGCGCTATGTTCCTAAAAGACATCGCGTTAGATGGTGCTGCAGATGCCGATGGCTTAACAGCTGCGGTATTAAAAGAATCTGCAGAAGCTAAGTTTGACGGCGGATCTGTTTATTCAAATGCTTCTGACTTCTTCTTCCAGGTAGTATTCGTAGCAACGGCTATGTCTATTGTTTCTGGTGCGGTTGCTGAGCGGATGAAGCTATGGGCATTCTTATTGTTTGCTGTTGTGATGACTGCATTCATCTACCCAATGGAAGGTTCTTGGACTTGGGGCGGAAAATCAGTATTTGGATTATTCAACTTAGGCGATGCCGATGACGCAAAAGGCCTTATGGGCTTTGGGTTCTCTGACTTTGCCGGTTCTGGCATCGTTCACTTGGCGGGTGCAACTGCTGCTTTAGCAGGTGTTCTTCTACTTGGCGCACGTCGTGGTAAATACGGAACAGATGGAAAAGTACACCCAATCCCAGGTGCAAACCTGCCTTTAGCTACACTAGGTACCTTCATTCTTTGGATGGGTTGGTTCGGCTTTAACGGTGGTTCTGTATTGAAACTTGGCGATATCGCAAGTGCAAACTCAGTAGCCATGGTATTCCTAAATACAAATGCTGCGGCCGCTGGTGGTGTTATTGCTGCCTTAGTTCTAGCAAGATTGCTATTTGGAAAAGCTGACTTAACCATGGCATTAAACGGTGCTCTTGCAGGTCTAGTTGCAATTACAGCTGAACCTTCTACGCCTAGCCCACTAGCTGCAACACTTATTGGTGGTGTGGGTGGTATTTTGGTTGTGTTCTCAATTATGTTCTTTGATAAGCTCAAGATTGATGATCCAGTGGGTGCAATCTCTGTACATGGTACGGTAGGTCTTTGGGGTCTGCTTGCAGTTCCGTTGACTAATACGGGTGCAACGTTTGTTGGTCAGCTTGTAGGAGCCGCAACTATCTTTACATGGGTATTTGTTGCATCGCTAATCGTTTGGATGATTATTAAAGTCATCATGGGTATCCGAGTCTCTGAAGAAGAAGAGTACGAAGGTGTGGATATCGGCGAATGTGGTATGGAAGCCTATCCTGAGTTTACTACTAACAAGTAATACTCAAGCTTAGATGTACCCGTATTGATTTGATCGGGTGCATAATTTAAAAAAGAGAGCCATTTGGCTCTCTTTTTTTGTTTGAAGCTAATGGAATTAGCTATTTCTATTGGCTTAATTCGTAGTGACAGGCTGGGGCTGTTCTACTGGCACTAAAGTAATCTCAACACGGCGGTTTTTAGCCATGCCAATATCTGTTGTATTGTCGGACACTGGCTTTGTTTCACCATAACCATGTGCATAGATACGATAGTTATTGACTCCTCGACCAGCCAAGAAATTACGAACACTATTTGCCCGTTGCTGAGAAAGGTTCTGGTTGTATTGCAGGCTACCTCGGCTATCTGTATGTCCTGCAATTTTGATTTTGGTTTGATCGTATTGGTTAAGGGTTGAAGCCAAAGAGTTTAGTACAGGATGAAACTGTGGCTTCAAGTCTGACTTTGCTGTATCGAAGGTAATACTATCTGGCATATTAAGGATGATGTTGTCGCCTTGTCGCTCAACCTCAATTCCAGTGCCTTGCATAGAATCACGCAAGGTTTTTTCTTGCCGATCCATATAAGCGCCAATCGCAGCACCTGCTGCTGCACCGACAGCACCGCCTATAACAGCGCGTTTGGTGTCATGATTACTGGTCGATTTGCCGATAACCGCACCTGTAACACCACCAATAATGGCTCCAGTTTGTGCTTTGGTTAAGGTTGTTCCTGAGCAGCCTG
>JAZGES010000076.1:0-5143 GCA_036478935.1 Thiotrichaceae bacterium | reverse complement strand
CATTCGACCGGGTAGGAGTTTTACGAGGAAAAAGAAAATGACTCCTCGACATAAATTCCACCCTTCATACAAGAGAGCTTTATGATTATCAGTAGGTTATCTCTTAAGTCAATGACATTGGGCGGATGCCGGTATCCATCGTTGACGCATCGAGCCGCAACTTAGATGGATTCTGGTATTCACCAGAATGTCGAGGTGCCTAATCAGATTTCTTTTATCAACCTCCATGAGGTTCTAATAAATATTCCTATTATTCTTACCTTGATAAAGCACTCTGCTAACGTAGCGCTTTCAAATACCGAGCGATTTTAATTAAGTACTTACTTTGCTTTCTTAGTTTTATCACTAAATGCTTATCAGGCCAGGAATCATAGTTCCCACCACTTTGAGGTTCTCCATGGTTTTTATTGAGTGAGAGATCATGGATCGCTTGGATAGCTATTTCAGCACCCATTTCGAAGAGCTGCATATTATGAGAAAACACGCAGTTTGATGTATTCGCAGTAAATGGCTGTTGTCGTAAAATAAGTCCCGTATCAAAACTGTCATCAATCACATGGGCGGTTATACCTAATTGCTTTTCTGAATTTAGTAGTGCATAAAAAACAGGATCAACGCCTTTATAATTGGGAAGCAGGGAAGGGTGCAGGTTAATGGCAGTAAGTTTGGGGAGTCGTAAGACAGGTTCTTTGAAAAGCTGATTAAAATGAGCAGATAACAGTATGTCGGGTGTTAGTGAATTGATGAATTGAATGCCACTGTCACGATTGATATCAAGAGTATCTAGTAATGGGATATTGTTTTTTTTCGCTAGAGTGTGTACGGTTTTTAATCGAGAGAAAGGTTGTAACAGTGCAAACAAATCGGTCACTAAAAACAGGTAAGTAGAATAGCGCCAGCCTGTTTTCCGGATAAAGTTGAGAGAGCCAGTAAAGCCATTGAAGGACGGTTTTAATAGGCGTGTTGAATTAACAATGCCAACGATTTCAATAGCCTCTGATTGCAATAATATCTTTAGTACCTGACTAGAATAAATACTAGAATAAGTACAAAATACAACGCGTTGCTTTTTAGTTATAGACTTGAGCATATATTTAGCTATAGATACTTAGATTTTTAATGTTAAAACACGTCACCCACACTTCCCTAATCTTAATCAAAATACCTTTCTGGCTGTTTGAGCTATTTACTAGTGCTAAATCCTTTCGCGCAAATCCTATTATTGGTAATGATTGGCTGAATCGAATGGGTTTACATGTAGTGCGTTTGGTGAGTGCGCATCTTATCATGCAGTTGCGCATGTGGATGGTGAGTTGGTCTATTTCAGCAGAAGATCGCAAAGTATTTCAGCGTGATGGCTATATTCTAAAAGAAAACTTTTTACCTGAATCGGAACTTTTGGCATTACAACAGGAAGTCTCACAATTTAGTGGTGAGACAAGAGAAGCCCGACAAGGCGATACCATCACTGAGCGCTCGGTGCTTGACCCTGAAATACTCACCACCATGCCGGCATTTGCAAACCTATTGCAACAGCCTTCTTTTCGGCAACTATGCAGTTATACAGCTGGGCATATTAGACCACCTTTGTTCTATATAGAAACAGTGAAGAATCAGTTTAACAGTATGCAGAGTACGGCAGAAGACCCCCAAAAATCTTTCCACTCTGATACATTTCATCCCACTATGAAGTGCTGGTTTTTTATCAATGAAGTTAAACCTGAAGAAGGTCCTTTTACTTATATTCCGGGTTCACACAAGCTCACATGGAAGCGTATCAAGTGGGAATATAAGATGAGTTTAAAGGTAAAAAGCTTAGGCAATAACTTGGCATCAGGAGGCTCTTTTCGGTTTAGTGATGACGATCTTGAAGAGCTAGGCTTTGCTAAGCCAGTAAGCTTTGCGGTAAAACCCAATACATTATTATTGGGTAATACTTTTGGTGTACATCGACGTGGCGATACGCAAGGTCAAACTACAAGAACCACCATCTGGGGAGATAGCCGAACCAATCCTTTCATCCCTTTTCCCGGAGTAACAAGTGATTGGATCAATCAATTGCAATACACTTTTTTGGCAGATTTTCGCAGAAGGGCTGATGAAAAAGCCAAACGGCTGGGGCAACCTTCGCCATGGAAAGTGGTTGAAAAGGATCTATAAGGAACCTGTTATTAAGTAGTGACTTAATCAAGCCCTGCAACGATGTTTTGTATATGCAAGGTTAAAGCAGATCTTCGTGCGTTAGGGTAACTTTTATATTCTGAGATATAAGATTTAGAACCATAGCTTTGAATTTTAGCCGTGCTTATTCCTTCATTAGATGAATTGGATGGCATTTTATATGCGCTGAATGCTGCTGGAGCAAGAAGAAGGCACGCGGCTACGCTAGATACTAGAATAGTACTGACTATACGTTTTGACATTGGGGACACTCTTTTTTATTTTTATTGGGGTTTGTGTTTAATAATCATACACGTCATGTCGCCAATATAAAATAAAATCCCCTAAGCGGTAGCTAGGAGCTTGTCTGAGAACTAAGAAGCTACTACACACCCCATAGGAATCACAATCTAACTTATTGAATTTGTAGTACCTTCTATTTCTCGGGCAAGCTCTTAGGTTTTAATTTGTCTATAGTTTAGCTTGTAGTAAGTAAGCACTTTTATGCCCTGCAAAGGCAGCTTGATACGCCCAATATTTAGCGGCGTCTTGTCTATTCACTTCCTTTGATAGTATCAAAGCCAATTGATATTGAGCTTCACGATGCCCTTGACCAGCTGATAATAAATACCACTTTTCTGCTTCCAGTTTGTCCGCTTTAATCGTTTTACGTCCTTTATGATAAAGGCGAGCTAACAGAAACTGTGCATCTTTGTGGCGTTGCTTAGCAGCATGAGTAAGAAGACTAATGGCTTTACTATCGTTTTGCTCAATCTCATTGCCTAATAAATACTTAATGCCCAAATTTTGTTGTGCATTTGCGTTCCCTAAGAGAGATGCAGACTTATACCATTTTAAAGAGCGATTGAGGTCAATCGAAGTGCCCGTTCCTTGTTCATACATCAGGGCTAAATTAAACTGAGCTCTAGGCAAGCCTTTGTTTGCCGCTTTATTAAACCACCGGAAAGCTTTTGAATGACTTTTTGCGACCTGCTCACCCTTTAAGTAATGTAAGCCTAAATTAAATTCAGCATCCGCATGACCTGCACTGGCGGCAAGTCGTAACCAACTGATGGATTGTTTGTAATCGACACCTGTATTGTTTAGTTCATCTTTAAACATTAGCGAAAGACTGTACTGTGCTCCTACATCTCCCTGCTTGGCTAGTATCATCATTAATGCTCTAGCATCTTTTAAGTTATTGATAGCAGCTTCAGGTTTTATCATCAATAAAGCAAGGTTAAAATAGGCATCAGTAGAGCCCGCTTTAATAGCTTTTTCATAGTACTCCACTGCCATACTGTAATCTTTTGTGACGCCAAGACCTAACTCGTAATAGGAAGCAAGTTCTAACAATGCTTTTGGGTGATGCTGGTCAGCAGCTTTCTGAAGCAATTTAATGCCCGCGGCAACTTCATTTTGTTTGATTAGTACGCTTGCTTGCTCGAATAGCAGTTGAGCAGATGCAGTGGCTTGTGTAGCCGCAGTATCAACAGTCTTAGTTAGGTTGTCAGCTAGTGCGATATGAGGAGACACACAAGCGATGGATAGATAAAGCGCGCAGGTAATACGCAATAATGGTTGATTCATGATGCAAGCCCTAGTTGCTAGTTATTATTGTTTATTTCATAACACTAGCACTTGCACACTATTTAACCAAAACAATCCGCTAAGCTGTAGGAAGAGGTGTGCTGATTTAGTTGCCACCTATCTTAACAGGCGCATATTTTAATATTTTAACAGATAGCTTTCCACCCTCAGCACTAGTAATCGTGCTGGTTGTATCGGCTCCATGGGTATAATAAAAGATATAGCCGCCAGCAAAAATAGGTGTAGCTTGAGATGTGTCTTGGATTCGCTTGCCTGTTTTCCCTAAATCAGCAGGGGATGTATAAAGCACCATATAACGATAACTAAGATCTTTATTTACAAAGAATTTATGCTTTGCAGCTCCATTCATCATTACAAAACTTGATGATGAAATACGCTTAATAGTTCTATGTTTGCTGTCTAATAAAGCAATACGAGGAATAAATATTTTATTATTTACCGGAGTGCTTTCAATCTGGATTTCAAAGGCACCTTCATAGGAGGGTAGTTCAACAGGAAAATAAAAGCTTTTTCCGCTTTTAAATAGACGGGCTTTATCACCTTCTTCACCTAATGCTTTACTAGCTGCTTTGTTATATTCCAGCTTTTTGTATTTAACATCAGAAAGTTGGGAGCAGCATGTGTTTGCAGTCTGTAAGCTCTTTTTATAGTCTGTAGTGGTTACGCACCCTGCTAATCCCACCAGAGCGAAACTCAAAAATGTTAATATCGTTATTTGTTTAATCATCATTTATTTCTTTAGGTCTTTTCCAATCAATCCTGCAATAGTTGTCACGCCACTCTTGAGAGCTTGTACGCTTTCTTTAGATCTACTTTTTAATGTTGCGATATTCTTAAAACCCGTTGTAACCGGTGAGACAGTAGCTCCTTTTCCAGACATGGCTGGATTGCCAGATGTGAAATGCTGTGCGTAGATGACAGATTTGTCAGAGGACTTTACTAAGCGAGAATAGATAGTGACAGTAGGAATGTAGTCAGTGGTTGGGCCTGTTGCTAAATGGCTTACACCATAGTAATAATCCAATATGGCATCTGTCTTGATATCAGGATACTTTTCCATGAACTCTTGTTTCTTATCATTTTCCTTTCTGGCTTTAAGCGTTGTTACGGTATAGCCCGACTGTTGCAGTTTAGCTCTGATCAACTGTTGAGTGTAAGCAGACCAATCTACTTTATTTGAAGCGAGTGTATTATTGTAGTCGGCTGTTTTACCTGCTGTATCGGCTGCAGCAATGGCAGCTCCTATTAAACCAAATGATGCGCCGGGGTGATGGAGAATACCAACCCCAATCTTCTTGACCATAGGCGGTTCTAACAAGGTAACGGTCTTAATATTTTTATTAGCTTCTGCATTAAAAGATTGTTGTGGGAT
>JAZGES010000075.1:0-2145 GCA_036478935.1 Thiotrichaceae bacterium | reverse complement strand
ATATTACCTGACATTTCACTCACTCTGGTTTCGATCTTAGGCATAACGTCAATAATCACATCACTCATTTCATGCATATTGTGAGACATAGCTTTCATATCATCGCCCACAAATTGCATAGCCGAAGACATCCCCACAACACCGCCTTGCATGACAGGTAAAGCTTCAGAAATAACACCACTCATATGGTGAATATCACGGGATAGATCTTCCATTCGTTGAAGCATGTTATAAATAAGATAGAACATGAAACCAATTAACAAAACAAACGATACCATCGCCGGAAAAACGGCATAGCGCCAGCGTGATTCCATGACTTTAATAGAATCTGAAACCTCTTGTTCTTGGTTATTAGGGACTTCTGAGCTTGTCATATTTTTTATTTACCTATTTGCCAACTTACCAACTTATAACTTCCTACAGATGTAATGGATCACAGAACACTCAGCACGTGAACCAAAGAAAACACCCGTTAAGAACCCTAAAAGCCTTCTTTGGATTAACAATACGAAAAATAGCACTGATTTTGAGTAAAAAAGTTAACCTATGTGATATGGAACATGATTTTTTATACTTATTAATCGTTGCAAAAGTCTATTCAGTAACAAACTATGCAGATTAAGCGGCTCAAAATTAAGTCCGCTATGTCATACCGGTGAAGACCGGTATCCATCATTGAGGCATAGTGCCAAAGGTAACATGGATTCTGGCCTCCGCCAGAATGACGAGCTACCGTTAGCTACCGTTTTATCCGATGCGATTCTAATCAGTTTTCTGTAACAACTGAACGGACTTTTGCAATTATTAATACCTAACTCACATGCCTCAACAGCTTCACTCCATTAGTATTATCTGAAAAATTAAATTGCTTATAAAACCCTTCAAGCTCAGGTAGGCAATATAGCTCGAAATGCTTCACCTTTATTAAATCCTTATGTTTCATCACATGAGACATTAATTGCTTACTTAGTCCCTGACCTCTATGTTCTTTTTCAATAATAAGATCTAACACTAATGCCTTAAATGTAAAATCCGTTATGACTCTAACAAAGCCTTTAAGCACTTCATTCTCATCAATTAACCCGATGCAGACTTGAGACCCTTTAACACACGCTTCTGTTTCTTCTCGCGATCTATTTTCTGTCCACCATTCGTTTTTATATAAGCCATGTAGATCAACTATTTGCTGAGATGACAATTGATATATTATTTTCATCTGTTCTCATTAGAGTGGCTAGCAACAGAATAAGTACGAATCAGCTTTAAGCTATTAGCATCCAATAAGAGAACACTATCTGGAGTACCTTTTTTATACTGACCGGAACAACGAATACCTAATGCGATATAGCGCTTGTTCAAGCTGCCAGCATAGTTAGCCGCTCTACAATGTGACTTTATCGGTAAAGCTATTGAATTCTTTTTGCCACTCGCCAAATCAAAAACCACCAATTGGTTGGAGTATGGTAATAACACCAGCTTCTTATTATTAGCCAAAAAGACAACATTTTCGCTAAATAGCTTTATAGATAACACCTCATCACTCTCTAGATTCACGATCATTGATGGTGATCCTGCCAATGCTACCGAGCGACCATCAGAGCTAAAAACCATAGGCTGTACAGGTGAAAAAATCACATCAGGCAGAGGGATCTCCTTGGCGATATTTTGTTTATATACATCATAAATATACAATGTGTTCTTTCTAGATCCACGAGGGGTAGTAATATAAGTTACTTTCTTACCATCTGGACTTAAACCCATCGCCGTCAAAACAAGAGAACCTATTGATCGACTCACCTCTTTTGGCAAAGGAATGCTTTTTAAAACCTTACCTGAACCCGTATGCAAACTATAAAGCTGAGCTTTATTATGCTCAATTTGATGAAATAGCTGCTGTGAGCCACTAGCATTAACGATAGCTTTAAAAGGAATATAGCTCGGCGTAAAAGTAGAAAGCGTGGGAAGTTCGCGCAACACCTTGCCAGTCTGGTTATGCAGAATGCTAATCTTATTGGCTTTCCCTACCGTTAGCTTATTCCCATCCGCAGTAAACCCCATGGATGATTCGCTTTGCTTGATAGTAATAGGTGTACTTCTTACAACTTGACCCGTCTTAACATCCAGAAATTTTATTATCTGATTATT
>JAZGES010000074.1:0-5562 GCA_036478935.1 Thiotrichaceae bacterium | reverse complement strand
CTTGATGTAGAAGGTAATTTGAAGTTTGGTATGAAGCGTCGTGGAGACAGAAGCTCAGACCAAGGTGCTGATAAAGGCACAGATAATAATGCACACGTTACATGGGATGCCGTACTGGAGATGCTAGGTATTCAACATCTATGCAAACGCTTACCCCATGAACTATCCGGTGGTGAAAAACAACGGGTAGCGATAGCTCGCGCCTTGATGAGCAATCCAAAAATACTCTTGCTAGATGAGCCGATGGCATCACTAGATGATAGACGCAAAGCAGAAATTATGCCCTTTCTTGAGAAGCTGCATGATGAATTACACATACCCATATTGTATATCAGCCACAGCATTGATGAGGTGCTACGCCTTTGTGACTATGTGCTGGTATTAGAAGATGGCAAACAACACTACATGGGCGAGGTACATCAAGCATTGATAACACCGGATGCCCCCTTTATGCAGATGGATACGTCTGCTGTATTACTGGATGGCACTGTAGAAAGAATGGATACTGAGTTTTCACTATCAGAAGTACGAATATCACAAGATGGAATCATCTATGTACCGGGTTTATTAGAGCAAGGAAAAGAAATAAGAATTCGCGTAGTAGCAAGCAATGTCAGCCTATGCTTGACTCCACCCGAATCAACCACTATTTTGAATATATTGCCTGCGGAGATAGTAGACATACAGGATGCACATGATGGACAGGTCATTGTTAGTTTATTAGTGGGCGAGCAAGTACTGCTCTCACGTATTTCTAAGAAATCTTGTGCTAATTTATGTTTGAACAAAGGGCGGCAGGTTTATGCACAAATCAAAGCTGTTTCACTTTGTAACCGATAAGAATTAAAAAAGCAGAAACATCGTCATACCCGCGAAGTCGGGTATCCAAAGAGTAGGCAAAGTGCCATTTGTCGAAATGGATTCCCGCCTTCGCGAGAATGACGGAGACTTGATCAGAGCTTCCTAAAGCAGCTCACTAACAAACTACCCGCTAGATAAATAAAACCCTTGTGCGATTTCTTTCCTAGTAGCACATTCAAGTAATGTTAATATGGAATATTTGATTATGCCGGACTCATACTAATGGCGAACGAACAACCCAAGAATCCTTTACACGGCATTACGCTAGAGAGTGCGATTAACTCACTGGTTGATCATTACGGTTGGGATAGGTTAGCAGAACATATTCGTCTGAACTGCTTTAAGAAAGACCCTTCGGTCAAATCTAGTTTGAAGTTTTTGCGTAAAACACCTTGGGCCAGAAATAAGGTTGAGCAACTTTATATCGAGACTTTTTCTAATTCCGACCCATGGAATAAAGGCACATAGACTACCTCAATGGTTTAAACAGCCCATACCTGCGTCATCAGGGCTGTTCAATGCTAGAAATTTGTTCGTGAAATAAACAAAAGTTCCCTCCACCTAGCAGGGGGAGGGTTAGGGAGGGGGTAGATAGTCTGATAAGAAGATGCCCTTAGAACATCTCCCTCTCCCCACAAAGAGGTGGGAAGTTTATTTCATTTAGCATTGAACAGCCCTGCCTACGTCATGGGTACATCTTGATGGTGACGTGACAAGTTAGTCAACAAATTCTATTTGCACAGGTTATATGTTGAATCAACCACGATCTACCTTTTCAACCACAATTTCAATCTCTTCAACTGATACACCCTTCTTGCTATTTCCATCCAGAGAACCCCAAGTCCACCGGCAGGGCCAAGCCTCGAAAAAATTGTAGCGCATAATTTCTGATCGGTCATCAGCAAGTAAAATCACCGAGCCTGACTTACGTTCAATTTTCCCTTCAATAACGGCTTTACGCCATAGCCATAGTTCATCTGTATTCACAAAGCCACGTCTGAGAATGATATTGGAATAAGACGTTCTACCCGGACGTTTGCGTAGGATGAGGTCATCACCATCTTGATATTCTATAACCTCAGTTACTGACTCGACTCCTTCAACTCGCTGGAATGCTCCTTGAGTAACACCCTCAATTTCCACCCTAAAATTATGCTTCCCAATGGGGTCGTGTGATCTTCTATTTGGCATGATTTCCTCCGTACAACGAATGTTGTTATATACTTATTATGAATTAAGTATAGGCAGTAATTTACAATTCTGCCCTACAGGGAGAAAAGACATGCCTGAAACACCCAGTAAAAAAGCTGTCGTTCCACAGCCTCGGACTATTACCGCAACCCTAGATCCTGCGGTCATATTAGATATTGTACGAGACCAAGGATTTTTCTATTTCGACCTTAGCAATATCCTAAACCGACCTGCCTATCGAATCTCCATCAAACTCAAGGAGAGCATTATCGGTAACGATGGCAGTAAAAAAATATCATCCTTAAAAATATTTCGTAGCTTGCTCTACCTTGCCCCTAATAAAACTATCCGGATTCCTATTGATACCTGTGAATCCTACTTTAGACACAACGCCACAAAAATCACAGGACACCTAATCTACGTGAATGCCGATGGTAAGCGATTTAAAAGCCCTATTCTTCACGATTTAGGTATTTACAAAGATCTCACTGAGGTGATTCAATAAAAACCCCATATCCTGTATGCTTTTCAAGCAAACATCTGAACTACCTCAGCACTCTGTACACTAATAATAAGTGATTACTCATAATGATTCTCACGTCAGCCATTCGGGATTACTCTATGAAAACTTCTTTTTCAATACTCTTTGCAATGCTTGCCATGAATACAGCTCTACATGCCAGCTCGTATGCATATGAACTAGATGACAGCTACGAAAAAGCAATCTCCGCAACTATGTTTAATAAAGTGGATACAGACAAAGATGGCAGAGTTACTTTTGAGGAAATTTACGAGTTTAGAACAGCAGATGAAAGGAAAAGAAATAAGACTCAAGCGGATGATATTTTGCGCAAGTGCGATAAAAACAAAGACGGTGAAATCGCAAAAGATGAATTAGCTGAGCAGACAACTTATACCTATGACCCTCAAGCCCATATTGATCCAAACTATTGCCCTCTTAATACTGAAACGATGGAAATGGTTGATATTGATGAAGACGGTGTTATCTCAAAAAAAGAACTAATGAATATGTCTAGCAATCAACAACGCCCCTCGAAAAAAATAAGAAAAAAAATGAAAAGCCGACAAGATAAACAAATGCAGGAATTGCAAAAAGAACAGTTTAAACGTTGTGACAAAGATGAGGATCAGTTTTTGACATTACGCGAAGCTGCCTCTATGAATTGTAATATCTATACTGAAATGTTTGATACGAAAGATAAAGATAGTGATTCACTACTTTCTGAAAAGGAGATGATGGCAAGTGCAGAGCCTCCTAAATTTGAAGGTAAACTCGGCAATAATGGTTATGAAGAGTATAAATACGAAATGCCTCCATCCACTTTGCTAATGATGCAGATGTCAACATGTGACGAGAATGACAACAACAAACTGGAACTGATTGAAATGGGAGGTAAAGAGTGTGAAGTTGATCTAACTTTTTTCAATTCTGTAGATGAAAACGGTGATGGTGCAATTGACCACACTGAAACAAAACGCATGCACATGAAGCAAACGTTTGATGAGCTTGATGCAAACAAAGATGGCTGGCTAGATGACAAAGAGTTTGTCGGTTCGCGTATCCGTTATATGTAATGGCAAGTACTGGGAAATCTGAATAAAATATTCAGGTCACTTTTGGTGCACGAGTCTGTGCTATTAGATTAATATGTTTCAAGAACAACTATTAACTCCCCCCATAGGTAGCAGCAAACCAAAGGTATAACAATATGCTCAACGTTAATAGTATAGCTTTAAGTCCAGTAAAAAGATTACGAACAAACCCAAAAATAACAACCTCTGCTAGTACTACTAACAAAGCACTGGGTACAATTATAAAAGCAAATAATAAAGCCCCATTGTGAGGGTTATTAAATGTCCCCCAGTAGCTCAAAACATAACCTATTGAGACTAATAACGGCAGCGTAATCATTAAGGTTTCAAGCTTCATCAACCCACGAAATGAAACAGCCTGTATTCGAGTGTTTTCTTTAATTCCAAATAAAATAAGAAAATAAAGATACACAATAAGTAAAAGTATAATTAGTCCTTCCATTGCCTTATTTCCCCTTTTTACTCAGCTCCTTCAGCCAAACTCAACCAAGTATCCACCACCGTATCTGGATTCAAAGAAATACTACTAATCCCACGATCTAATAACCACTTAGCTAGATCAGGATAATCAGAGGGCCCTTGCCCACAAATACCGACATACTTACCTTCAGCCTGACAAGCCGTAATCGCCATCTCTAGCATGGCTAATACGGCAGGATTCCGCTCATCAAACGCCTCGGCGACCAAGCCTGAGTCTCTATCTAAACCTAATGTAAGCTGCGTCATATCATTTGAGCCAATGGAGAAGCCATCAAAATGCTCAAGGAATTGTGATGCAATCACAGCATTAGATGGCAATTCACACATCATATTCAAACGTAAGCCATTCTTACCGCGCTCTAAGCCATTGTCTTTAAGGACTTGTATCACTTTTACAGCTTCATCAACGGTGCGCACAAAAGGAATCATCAACTCTACATTCGTAAAACCCATTTCATCGCGCACGTAGCGCATGGCTTTACATTCCAGCTCAAAGCATTCTCGGAAATCATCTGAGATATAACGTGCTGCACCACGAAAACCAATCATGGGGTTTTCTTCCTCTGGCTCAAACTCTTTGCCGCCAATTAAATTGGCATATTCATTGGATTTAAAGTCTGACATGCGCACGATGACAGGTTTTGGGTAAAAAGCTGCGGCAAGAGTAGAAACACCTTCTTCGATACGTTTTACATAGAAGTCTAGAGGGTCTCCATAAGCTGCAGCTCTTGATTGGATCTGTTTTTTGACATCCTCTGACATATCTTTCACATGCAATAAAGCTTTCGGGTGAATACCAATCATATTGTTGATAATAAACTCCAAACGCGCCAAACCTACTCCTTCATTCGGCAACTGAGCAAAATCAAACGCTCGACTTGGATTACCTACATTCATCATGATTTTAGTGGAAATCTCTGGCATGGCATCTAGTGATTGTTGAGAATGCTCAAAATCTAATAGCCCTTCATAGACATAACCTGAGTCACCTTCCGCACAAGAAACGGTTACTTCTGAACTATCCGCAATCGTTTCCGTTGCATCACCACAACCAACCACCGCTGGAATACCTAACTCACGGGCGATAATGGCTGCATGGCAGGTACGCCCACCTCGGTTAGTGACAATAGCTGAAGCTCGCTTCATGATCGGCTCCCAGTCTGGATCGGTCATATCAGTCAGCAATACGTCGCCCGTTTCGAAGCGACTCATATCATTTAGGTCATTAAACAGGCGAACACGCCCTGCTCCAATTCTTCCACCTACTGAGCGTCCTTGCGCTAGTTTCTTTCCCGTTTCTTTGAGGACATATTTCTCAAGAATATTCTTTTCATGACTTTGCACAGTTTCAGGTCGTGCCTGCACAATGTACAAGCCACCATCAATGCCATCCTTTGCCCATTCAATATCCATAGG
>JAZGES010000073.1:0-2427 GCA_036478935.1 Thiotrichaceae bacterium | reverse complement strand
GAGCTTTTTCTCGCTCTGCTAATAAGACTTCCAGTTCAGGAATATCATTATCCCATTCGATTAACGTGGGCACATTCCCTACATATTGCAGTGTCGTCTCGTATAAATCCCAGACTTCACTCGAAACTGGATTATTATGTGCGTCGATCAGATAATGGCCCTTATCTGAGTACCCTGCCAAATGAACCTCTCTCACCCGTTCATGCGGCAACATCTGTATCTGCTCTAATGCATCCTGACCATGGTTGACCTGATTAACATAGAAGTTATTCACATCTAGTAATAAACCACAATCCGCTTCTGTTGCAAGCGCATTAATAAACTCACCTTCGGATAAGGTGCTTTCTTTGTATTCTAAATAACTAGATACATTCTCAATAATAAGCTGACAGCCCATAAAGTCTTGTACTTGTTTAACCCGATCGGCTAGATGACCCACAGCCTCTTCTGTGTAAGGTAAAGGCAAAAGATCGTGGGAATAATGTGATTGTAATTGCGAAAAGCAGATATGTTCTGAATACCATAGTGCGTCGCTGCGGTGCATGATGCTTTTTATTCTGCCCAAGTAGTCGAAATCTAACGGTTCCACACCTCCTAAAGACAGCCCTACTCCGTGCAACGTCACGGGGTAACGTTCTGTGATCGCATCAAGGTAACGTTTAGTCAAACCGCCATCTGCTAACCAGTTGTCTACCAATAGCTCAAACCATGGATAGCTCTCTACGCTAGTGTCTTTTTGATCCAGAATCTGGTTGATGTGATCGTTTCGTAAACCTATTCCGGCTTTGCCTGATAGATCTCGTGAAGAAGGAGGTAGCTTCATTAATATTACTCCTTAAGTACTTTTTTGTATTAATACCTCCACTACCTAGTGCGATAAACTGCGTAGTCAAAAAACACAGGAAGTGAAGGCGAATAGTTAGACCTACTTAGCAGGCTTAACTTTACCTTTAATACCACCTGTAATCTTCTCACAAGTGCCTTGAGGTACATAAACCCACTCAGTGTCTGAATTGTCAGTTTCTGCCTGGCCTGCACATGAATGACCGCCTTTAGTTAGCGATCCACAATCATTTTTTCCTGCTTTAGCAATACCAGCACATTTTTCCCAGTTTTTAGGCTGGTCAGGTACAGCAAATGCTACTGTGCTAATGGTGGTGCCTAGAACTAAAATGTTAGCAACTGCTGCAGTTGCAAGTACACGTGACTTTTTCATTGTATTCTCCTAATTAGGAATAAAAGTTTATGACTATTTAGATGGCTAAGCGTTAAAGTGTTAATAGCTTGCCATCCATCGTCATTTAATAGACGATTCAGCACTCCATTTGATTGCAACCCTTCTAATTTCAGAATCCTTGCTATACTGAGTTATCAGCTTTCGTTCTTTGTAAACACCTCATTAGAAACCCTTATTTAATGCTAAAAATACTGTTTAACTTATTAAAATTCTTTCTTATTACTATTGCATTGGTGATAGTCGTTGCCCTTATCTTACGAATCATATTATTCAAAGGTCCCGTTCTAACTCCTAGCGCATTACCGACTACTCCCATTATTGATATGCATGTACACACTGCGGGTCTAGGTCATGGGAACAGTGGAAGCTTTATCTCAGATGAGTTAAAAAAAGGCTATAAGTTTGATTACTATCTCAAGGCTTTTGGAGTAACAGCGAAGTCACTAAAAGCAGAAGGTGATCAATTCGCTATTAAACAGTTAGCGAAAATGGTCGATGAGTCAGAACATGTGAAAGGAGCTGTTGTTTTAGCCATGGATGGGGTTATACATAGCCAAGGAAAAAACAAAGGAAAAATAGATAAAGAAAAAACTCAGATTTATATTCCTAGCTCCTATATTGCAGAGCAAACGGCTAAATACCCCACACTGCATTATGGTGCGAGTATAAATCCCTATAGAAGAGATGCACTCAATCGATTGGAGCAAGCAAAAGAACAAGGTGCCGTACTCATCAAGTGGATTCCGAACATCCAGCACATAGACCCATCTGATCTCACACTCACGCCTTTTTACGCCAAGATGAAGGAACTCGGATTACCGCTGTTAAGCCACACTGGGCAGGAACGTGCCTTCGGTTCTGCTATTGATGATTATGGTGATCCAAAGCGCCTCAAGTTGCCTTTGGCAATGGGAGTCACCGTCATAGCCGCCCATATCGCCACGACGGGTAAAAGTGATGGGGAAAGTAATTACGAACGCGCACTACCCATGCTTTCTGGCTACCCTAATTTTTACAGTGAGATCTCTAGCCTTACTCAAATCAATAAATTGGGCTATTTGAATAATGCTATTAGTAATCCCAAGATAAAAGATAAGCTACTTTACGGTAGCGACTTCCCCTTGACTAATATGATTCTAGTATCGCCTTACTATTTCCCTTTGAACCTTACTATCAAGCAGATGTATGAC